>CAZBUK010000216.1:0-1588 GCA_964495085.1 uncultured Ignavibacteriales bacterium | reverse complement strand
TGGAGTCCGAGCCGCACATCGGTCAGGTTCTCGAAATAGGAGAACGGAAGATCGAGACCCGCAATGCCTCTTTCACCGTCCCCATAACGCAACAGATTGGATACCAAGGGAACGACGATCTGAGATTGCATTGATGAACATATAGAAAGAGAAAAAAACACAGAGGCGCACGCCTTCCTGAAAAATACGCTCACTTCACTTCACCGAGTAGTTCTTCGATACGTTCTGCGATGTACTGCTCGTCGCCGGGACGGTAACCTGACCGGCGATAGACGATTTTACCCTCCGAATCGAACAAAACCGTATAAGGTATCGATTGAACGTTGAACTGCTGAGCGAATCTGCCGTTCGGATCGGTTACGATCAGATATGGAATCCGCTGCGACGATACGAACGATCGCACCTTTGCCATGCTCCGCGGCGTATCCTGATTAACGGCGAGTATCCTGAATCCACGTTCGCGGTACCGGTCATAGACCGGTTGCAATGCACGGAGCTCGTGGCGGCATGGTTCGCACCATGTCGCCCAGAATGTTACGAGTAAGGGACCCTCGCCGTATAGCGAAGCGAGTGAAAACTCTTCATTCTCCAAGGTTCTGAATGAGATATCGATCCGGTCCTGAGCCGAGAGCGGAATCCATAATAGACAGATCAATGTAATGGGCAGGAATGGGCGCATAGAGACAGATTTCCGTAATTGTCGGTATACCTTCTTTCATCTATCATCCTAAACCAAAAATGCGGGGCAATGGTTCAGGTGAAGCGGAGCGGATTGTCACATAGGTAAGAAGTTCAGGTTGGTGCGCAGATTACCCCGCACGCGGTTCAATATCCTCCGCATCTTATTAGCACAAAAAAATCTTACAGGGGTATTTCATACGGTGTAACAGAAGCCCGATACTACATAGCTTATTTCAGCACCGTCAGCGTGCGTGTCTCGGTAAAGGATCCGGATTCCATTCTATAATAGTAGCTGCCGCTCGGTAAACCGGATGCATCGAATAAAACGACATGCCTTCCTGCTGGATAGAACCTGTCATCGGCGAGGACCGCCACTTCTCTTCCCAGGATGTCATAGACCCGTAGGGTAACCTGTCCGGATACCGGGATCGAGAATCCGATGTTCGTCTGCGGGTTGAATGGATTCGGGTAGTTATGTTCGAGCTGATACGCGTGCGGGAGCGACGGCGCGGAGATTCCGCCGGTAGTAAAAAGCGGGAAGATAATATCGTCGATCCATGCGCGGTCCATCCCGTGATCGAGCACGACATCTTTCTCGTATCTCCAGACGAGTCTGTGTTCTCCCGCCGGCAGCGGAAAAGATACATATATCCACTCCGTTTCACCCGACCATTCTCCCTGCAGCTGGTCGTTGATATAAAATTTCAGAAAATCGAATCCTGCTTCCGATGACACGCGGAGAACGAACGATATCTCGCCTGCTTCCTGAACTGAAACCGATACCGACACATCGGAAAACTCATTGTTGCCGACTTTTCCGGATTGAGCGGAATACATCCCCGTGTGCGATATATTGCCGGTTATCTGCCACGGCGCGTCACCGTCGCTGTCCCAGTAAAATCCACCG
>CAZBUK010000215.1:0-1595 GCA_964495085.1 uncultured Ignavibacteriales bacterium | reverse complement strand
GTGTGAGAGGAGCTGGAACATTCTCCGGAAGGGCGGAGTAAAGGCGATCGTGGGGTATCCGTCGGCATTAATTTATTTTGCGGAGTATCTTTCCGAACTGGGGGGCGATCGTGGAAATTTTCACCCCCGGGTTGTTATAACAATCGCCGAGCCGCTTACCGAAGACAAGCGGCGGTACCTGGAGTCGGTGTTTTACTGTCCGGTGGTCGGTAGATATGCAGCGACCGAGTGCGGGATCATTGCCTACGAAAAAGTGAACGAAAAACGTTACTTCGTGAACACCGCAAGTCTCATTGTGGAGGTTGTGGATCCTGTTACCGGTACCCCCGTTCCCCGGGGCGGGACAGGGAAAATACTCATCACCGACCTCTACTCGGATGCAATGCCGCTGATCAGGTACGACATCGGAGATATAGCCGCGGTATCCGACGATCTGGAAAATGATAACGGGATCAGAATACTCGACAGAATAGAGGGGAGAGTCGTAGAGACTATCTTCTCGCCGGACGGGGCCGTCATATCTCCGATAGCCATCGACGACGCATTCGATGGTATGACCGATATTCAACGGTTTCAATTCATACAGCATACAAACAGTACATATACGCTCATACTGGTATCGAAAAAGATACCGGAGATAGAGCGCAAGCTCCTTGAACGTATGAGGAGACTCATCGGTCCGGATGCATCCATATCTATCGAGTACAGGAATGAAATACCGTCGCTTCCATCGGGTAAGCGGCCGTTCGTGATGAATGAGATGAGGCCGGAGATCGGAGATCAGAGGTCGGAAGTCGGAGGGCAGAAGTCAGAAGTCGGAAGACAGAAGTCGGAAGACAGAGGGTAGATCTCAGAGGTTTATAGATGTGTAAATGGTCTCTAATTTGTGCAGGTTCTATTGACGACATCTTGGACTGTAGTGATGATTTAATGCCCTAATCGGGTCAGATTATGGAATCGGAAAAGAGTAAATATTAGCCTCGAAATTAAGAAAGGTTCTATCTTCGATGAAACTGGCTAAAAAGTATGAAAAATTAAAGAAAGAGTTAAAACCCGTTCTCGGACCCAAATTTAAATCGCGAGGCACGCAGCTTGGGGAAGTTATGAAAATCGTACTCATTTCGCACTTCACACCGGCGGAATACTATCTCTACGGTTTCCATCGAAAGGATAAGGATATCCGGGAGATCTCTAACTATATTTCCAACTCCGCCTGGATTGATCGACTATTGCCTAAACTTACCGACAAGAAGTGGGAGAGTATTCTGCAGAACAAGTGGCTTTTCAATCTTTATTACAACAGACACGACCTGCCGGTAGCCCGTGCTGTGGCCCACTTCGGTCCGAACGGAGGTATGACAGCCGACGGAATCCGTCTGAATACACTCGGGGATCTGAAACAGCATTTGATTGAAAAAAAAATCGGGAAACTGGTTATGAAACCCGTATGCGGCGGTAAGGGGAATCTGGTATACATCTTCGACGCGATGGTCTATGGGAACGACAGCGTCAGAGGAATCACTGTCAGCGGCCGCGAGTTTTCATTGGATGAAGTTTACAATTCGGTAGTCCGGTTTGCACGAAGATATTCGGGA
>CAZBUK010000214.1:0-1707 GCA_964495085.1 uncultured Ignavibacteriales bacterium | reverse complement strand
GACGCGATGGTCTATGGGAATGACAGCATCAGAGGAATCACTGTCAGCGGCCGCGAGATATCATTGGATGAAGTTTACAATTCGGTAGTCCGGTTTGCACGAAGATATTCGGGAATCATGATCGAAGAAAAAGTCGATCAGCATGAATTTCTCTACGATTTAAGTCCCTTTACAATGAATGCGATCCGGGTTCTGAGTTTTCTCCGGAAAGACGGAAGCGTTGATCTGCTCGGTGCGCTCATTAAGCTCGGGAGGAGGGGGAGCGAGGTCGATAATCTGAGCCGCGGGGGATTCTCCATATGGGTCGATCTTACTTCTGGTATTCATAACGATATTGCTACGCTTTCCGATAAAACCAGAAATATATCCATTATCTCTCATCCCGATACAATGGTCCCCTTTGTGAAAAGAGAGCTTCCCATGTGGAATGAAATCCGCGAAACGGTCGTCAGGTTTGCATCGGCAACACCGTTTGCCCGGCTCGTTGGTTGGGATATATTGTTGTCACCCCGTGGCCCCATCGTTATTGAGGGGAATCCGGATGCCGGATTGGATGTTGAACAATCGCATAGCGTTGGATTCCTTACCGATGAGCGTTTGGCCGAATTTACCCGCTTCGGTATTAAATTCCCGTACAGAGGGGAAAACAGAGTCGGAATTTCAGGACTCCGGAGCGCATTCAGAAGATGGTGGTAGAAATGGAAGGTATGGTAATCGGCAAACAGAGGAACTCAGGAGAATATGATACGATTGTTCCAACCGGTACCAACTGCCAGGGATTCTCTGGTCTATCGATTCAGCGAGTATCGCCAAAGGCCTTTTTCCGAAGAAGGCATCCAATGGAAAATACTCGAACGTAGAGACCTTAAACGATTCTTTCGCAAGGAGTTCCTCGTTCGTATATCGTGTAACGCTTCCTTTGCCAAGAAGCACGTCTGCATCTTGATATTTAACCAATCGGAATGGATCGCCTACGGATGGATCAGAACGCCGGGTACGAAGGCGCCGCCGCACCTGCCGTATTGGGTCGGTCGGCTTCCAGTCTATTGGCTCTATACCGCCCGGACCAAAGAGAAATATCAGAACCGCGGCTACAATAAACTATTAAAAAACCTCCGAATCGATTACATCCGGGCTCTTGAAACGGCCAAGGAACCGGAAATATACTGCGATACGGTCGAAAACAATATCCCTTCGCGTCGTTCCACGCTTTCATCGGGATTCGTCCCCGAAGGAATCCTGACGAGGCGTTATTTTAAATTTCTCAAATATGTGAATTACCTGTTGTACCGGAATAGATGGGGATTTATCTGGGGAGAATGGTACAAAGACAGGCAACACTCTCCGATGTGACGAGATGAGCTAAGGGGTCGCACCGTTCGATAGTTCGGATAAACGTCAGAATTGTGTGAAAACTAGCTGCCGGGATGTCTGTAGGGACGTTACACCTAGACAATTTAGAGACTATACATCCATCGTGATTAATATTGTGTGTCGGTGTAACGTCCCTACTTACTCATAAAGTAGATGCCTATGCGCCGTGGCATTGAGCGGGGGGTTGTTATTGTGCCGTATTATACATGCGAAAATATTTCTGAATATGAAATCCTGAAAAATATTAACCTGTCAGAGTCAACCGTAGGGGCGTTTCGAAGAAACGCCCGATCGTTTTAATTTATTTACGAATTTACTCACGGGCCCGGTGGG
>CAZBUK010000213.1:0-1717 GCA_964495085.1 uncultured Ignavibacteriales bacterium | reverse complement strand
GTCCCAGTAATCGGCGCATTCCCACAGGCGGTGATGGCGGTAATCGAGTTCTTCGACCACCCACGGCACCCAGCCCACGCCGCTTTCGGCGATCACGATCTTCAGCCCCGGACGCGCCAGATCCTCAAGCGACCGGATGTCCTCCGGAGAGATTCCTTCCGCATCGAGTAACTCTTTATAGTACGGTACAGTATCATGGCTGTGTTTGATAAAAGATGCGATTCTCCTATTCCGGAATTCGATCACCTGATCGCCCGACCAGCCCCCCCGTTCTTCAACAACTGCAAGTACACGATGGAAGCTATCGTCGAAACGTTTCCTTTTGATCAACCACCCCTTCGTACTTACGGAGATATGCTGTAGGATGACTGGAAGGTTGTTGTAGAATTTACCGATTTTATCGTCAGATTTCATGCTCTATATTGTTACGATACAGGTATATTCTAGTCCGTACCAATGTTTCGGGAACCGAAGGTTCGTCCCGCAAGCGAACTGCAAACCGCTACGAACTCATCGGTCCACCGTTCAGATGAGAACCGTTCTCTTACCTCACGCACACCTGTGCGCAACCGGTTATAAAGGTCTGTATCTTCGACCAATTTTGTCATAGCCATGTAAATTTCATTCGAATTCTTCGGCTCGATTAAAATACCGGTGGTCTCGTCGACTATTTCGGGAATCGCCTGCCATCTCGTGGAGATAACGGGAATACCTACGCTATAGGCTTCAAGGATTACTCCGGCATACCCTTCTCCGGGATGATAGGTCGGCAGGATCAAGGCATCGTACTTTCGCAATGTTTCGTGAACTTTCTCAGGAGATAATATGCCATGATAGGTACTGTTTCGTAATCCGGAAAATAACTTCTCATTTATATCCGAGTGTAAACTCCCGTAAACATCGACCAGGACATTTTCCGTAAATCGCTCAGCCGCCTCGATGAGTTCGACGATCCCTTTGGACCTCCTTACTTTGCCTAGATAAATAAATTTCCGGCATACTCTGTTTGCAGTCTTTGATTTGTGAAGATCGGGCATTGGCCTGCTTGTCGGATACCAGCTCACGCGATTGATTCCGTCGCGTATTGCCGTATCGACGAGGGATTTTGTCTGAGCCAGGTAGTGATCGGATTTTTTCAACACATATCTGTTTATAAGGCGTTTCAGTAATGTGTATTTATTATAATCTGTGCCGCCGAATTTCCTGACCAGAACCGGTTTTTTCTTTAATGCTCCAACTATCAGGATTGTCGCACCGAGGAATGCTAAAGAAGAAGATGCGACATGAACGGTTAAAACATCAGACGAACCGGATTTGCGGTATATATCCCGGACTAATCCGAGATATTTCGAAAACTTATTAAATAAGTTTAATTGAAGGGTACCTGCGGTATCGACTACATGTACGCGGACATCCTGGCGTGTATGTAATTGTTGTATCAGATGTAAAAGCGATACAGATGTACCGCCGATAGGCGGAGGAAGCGAACCGACGACGAGTATATTTAGGGGAGTCTCCATATATCGAATACAACAGTATTTCAGTGCGTTCTTAAGTTAATTCCTTTCGCATAGTTTACTAAATAGTTTTTCGTATGCGGTAACACCAACCTCGGTAGATAAATATTTCTCGGCAAAGGAACGTGCGTGCCTGCTCATCTCATCCCATGCGGTCTGGCTTAGTTGAGAAAATTTATAGATTTTCAGAGCGATTTCTT
>CAZBUK010000212.1:0-1743 GCA_964495085.1 uncultured Ignavibacteriales bacterium | reverse complement strand
TTTCGGCTTGGTGGACCTGAATCATTCAAAATTCTTTATATTTTATTTTGGACAGGAGTGACATCGGCTCATACATTCTGTCAGTATACTACATCCCTTCTCAGTAATCAACCCGGATTCCGAGACTGGCGGTCGTATAACGCAGCCGGTCTTCAGGCAATGTCAGATTCGCCAGCTCAACCTGCCCGAAGAGCAGGAATTGTTTGAATATCTCATATCTTACCGAGGCTCTGTATCGATGAGTATCGGTCAGCAATCCGTCCAGGAACCGCTTCGATGTCGAATCGATGCCCGGCCTGAAGGAGAAACGGAAATCACCGCCGACGTTCCGGACGACGTTGCCGTCGTCATCGACGATATTGTCTCCGTGCCGCTGCCGGAGAAATTCAAACTGGAACCGCCATTGCCATTGAGGCCGGTAGACGATCTTAACGGTTGTCTCATCCGAATTCGGGCCGAGCGGGTGTCCTAACAGAAAATCGGTATGCGCGTAATACCTGTCGGGAGACCGGTGATGCGCATAGACGTGCGGCTCGATTCGAGAGTAGTCGGCGAACAGGTCGACGTTCTGCAATCCGAACGGATCGGCATAGTACAGTCCTCCATGGATCGCCCACCGGTTGTCCCATGACCGGGTGAACGACCTGCCGAAATGAATATCGTCGAAGACGGTGCCGAATTTCAGTTCGATGCCGCCGACCGGTCGGAGAGCGAAATCGAGTCCGAGCATGAGCTTATCGCGGTCGCCGAGGTTTCGTTCGGTTGTGATTAAGAACGAGACCGGGTTCAGGTAGCCGAGCTCCGGACTTTCCCGGACATAAATCAGGGACTCATTCAGGCCGATCTGAAGTACGTTGCTGAAGAGCGAGAACTCGATTCTATGAGCGACGAAGAATTTTGACGCGTTGTACGGCATCGGCGGACGTTCAGGATCGAATTCGATACGCTCGCCCGGACCCATGATCCAGGCATGCATAAAATTATAATTGACCGCACCGCGGGAGACGTCGAGCCGTATAAAGTCGAAGGTGGGCGGATTTCCGGATAGGATGAAGCTGTTTCCATATCCGGTATTCCAGTACATCCGTTCCCTTCCCAGCTGAATGCCGAACCATGTCGCATCGATCCGTATATACCCGGACGACTCGTCGTAAAAATCATTCCTGATGAGCCGGTAGTTCGAGTTGGTCAGCAGGCGCTGGTCTTCGAGCGCGAATTCCCGGTCGCCCCGGGTTACCCCGTTGATCCCGTCGAGATAGAATCCGACCCTGCCGCCGAGCGTTCCTCTGACCCTACCTCCTGCTTCATACAGTGAAAGGGATGCGGTCCGGTCTCCGGTGCGGCTGCGATGTTCGACCGCAGCCAGCACGTCGATAAAGAGCGCATTGCCGTCGTTGTCATACCATGCATAGAGATATTTCTGTTTTTGCGAGACTATCTCCCTGAAACGTTCCTCGACTCCGCCTCCGAAAAGCTGTGTGCTCTGGGCCATGCCGTATCCGAGATCGTAGGCGAATTCGAGTCTGAAAAGGTCCAACAGCTGAAGGTCGGACTTCCGTAAATCCGTTCGACGCTCATGGATCTGTTCGAGATACTCTGCTACCATTTTCCTCGGCAGAGGGAGAACCGTACCGTGGTAAGCGGGGAGGATTCGTTTCACCTCCATCCGGTGGAGGAACTCGTATACCTGATGATTCGCAGGCGCCGTTTCGACCTGAGCGGCGGTCCGTGGTGTGAGAACCG
>CAZBUK010000211.1:0-1752 GCA_964495085.1 uncultured Ignavibacteriales bacterium | reverse complement strand
ATTTCGGCTTGGTGGACCTGAATCATTCAAAATTCTTTATATTTTATTTTGGACGTATGTGATATTGGTTCCAAAATCATACATACGGATTTATCATAGCCAAGAGCTTTATGGGTTGTGTGAAAACCAGCGGCCGGGGAGTCCTTGCTGTTTCATTATCACACAGTCTCTTTAGCTCGTGGATCGGATGAAGTATCCCTTGTCGTAAGGAACTTTAGTCCTGAGACTTCCTTAAGAATTATTGCTATACACCAATACCTATCGGATTTTGTGAGAGAATTTATCCGATAATCCGTTGTGAACAATGAAACTAACCCTCGCCGGCGATACGATTATATATCATCCCTGGTCGAACTACACCGACCGGGGATTTCTGGATCTCGTGCAGGTTCTCCGGCAATCCGATATATGTTTCGCCAACCTGGAAACACTCTTCCATACCTATGAATCGTATCCGGAGAGATATATTAACCAGGGCGTGCCGATGGGATCCGATCCTCTTTTAGCTGCCGAGCTTGCATGGGCTGGCATCGACGCGGTAGGAAATGCCAATAATCATACCTACGATTACGGGACCGGAGGTGTGCTTGCGACGCAAAAGAGCTGCCGCGACGCGGGATTAGTGTACGCCGGCGCCGGTACAGACGAAGCAGAAGCATCTGCGCCTGTTCTGATCGGGAAAGCAGGTAAAACCGTCGCCTTCCACGCGCTCACCTTTACCTATACGCCATGGGGAATTGCCACTCCATCAAATAAGGAAGTTCCCGGCAAACCGGGCGTCCATGGAATGCCGGTAGAAATGCGGATATTTTCCCCTTTCATTTCCGCTGCGCGTAAGATTGCAGGTAGAGGCGCTTCGACGATCGATGAAATTTATTTTAAGGACCTGACCATTTTCGGAAAAACAATACCGTTCCGGAACCTCCCTTTTACTTCGCACAGGTGCGAGCCGCACGCTCTTACCGCCTTTCTGAGAAAGCTCGAAGCCTCCCGTGAAACCGCCGACATCGTTGTCGTCTCCGTTCACTATCACAGGAACTACAGAAATCGCCCCTCATCCCTGATCGAACGATTCACGAAACGCTGCATCGACCATGGGGCCGATATCGTCTTCGGACACGGTCCGCACCGCATATTGGGAATCGAGTTGTACAGAGGGAAACCGATATTCCACAGTCTGGGGAATTTTTGTTTTCAGGTGCATTCGAGCACAAGAATCCCTGCGGATTGTCTCGAAGCGGCCGGATGTACGGACGCAGCCGGTTACGGTAAGAAGAATGCAAAAAAATATGGCGCGGATGAGTCCTGCTGGTTAGGTTATATCCCGGTTATCGAAATGAATCACGACAACAAATTCGATTCGATCGAGATTCTCCCTATAGAATTGAGAAGGGAAGGGAGCGAACAATACATAGGCATGCCGGGCGTTGCAACTAGGACCGCGGGAGATAAAGTGAAAGCGGAATTGAGGCGGCGCTCCAGCCGATACGGTACCGGATTTTATACTGAACGGGAGAGTCTGTTTCTAAGCTATGGATAATACGCCGGAGGGGAGGAATTGCTGTATCGAATTGAATTATGTGTGTCCCTACCGGTCCAGCCGGGCTTATATCCGGGGTACCGGGGAGGCCAATCACGGGTGTAATATTAGCGATTTTCAGCTATAAATAAGGATGTATTGTGCTCCAGCTCATTTCACGAAATAAACCCCGGTTATATATTGACCCATATGCATCTACCGGGAAATATAGG
>CAZBUK010000210.1:0-1802 GCA_964495085.1 uncultured Ignavibacteriales bacterium | reverse complement strand
AGCTCAAAATCCGATGTTAAAAATTCGAAATTCGAAGTTCGAAATCCGAAATTTGAGGATCGAAATTCAAAACATTATTTCGTCGTTTTGAACGTTAAAAGAAACGGAATGTACCGTCAGGAGGATAACGACACATTCCGTTTCCGTAAATACAACTTCAGTATTTGATCCTCAACGGACCAGCAGCATTTTCCTCGTCTCCGAGAATACATTTCCGCCGCTCTCGGATGCAACCGCTTCGAGTCTGTAGAAGTAGACGCCGGAAGGTCCGTCGAATTTGAATGTAACATCGTGCCGGCCGGCTTGCTGTTCCCTGTCCACGAGATCCGAGACTTTCTCGCCGAGGGTATTATAAACCTCGAGTCTCACCAAACTCCGCACGGGGAGCAAATACGAGATTACGGTCGAGGGGTTGAAGGGATTCGGATAGTTTGCATTCAGTTCAAATCCTGCAGGGACGCCTTCGACGTCGCCCGTACTCATGAGCGTCGAGGTATTGAAGGTCCAAACATACGACCAGTCGCTCCCAAGGCTATCTGAGGTACCTCGTACTTTCCAGTAGTACGTCGTATTCTCCTTGAGATCCGATACCGTCAACAACGTATCATTCCTTACCTCCTCGTCGTACGTGAACTCGCTGAACACGGGACATATGGTCAGTTGGACGTTATACGTATCGAAATCGTCAACTCTCCTCCATACGAGACTGAGCGTCGTCGGAGCATGCGATAACCGATTCTCCGGCATCAACAGGTCGGGCACATCAACTCCGGGGGTCACCTTCATCAGTTCGATTCCGGAAACAACATATATTCCGCCGGTCGTATAGATCCCGTCACCCTGAGAATATGTTATATTCTTCACGACATATTCCTTATTCCGATCTTTCTTCCAGAACCGATATTTGATCGCTTCGCCGCCCCGGATGCCGTCCACTTCAGGCGAGTGCGGATCGTCGCCCCATACCGTAATGGAGGTCCCAAACGACTCCGAATAGACGGTTCCTCCGACGCATTTCCCATCGGGGGTGAAAACGCCGATCTCGTCTCCGGTTTCGAACGCGACTCCGTCCGCCAGAATAGCGACGTCGGCCGGGATTGCCACGAACGCATAATTGCCCGTATTGTGACCCGAATTGTAATAGGTAGTACCCTGAGCTGATAGACCCGTCATAAGCAGAATGTTGAGGAACACCGCACTACATTGTAACATATTTCTACACATAATCCTTCACCAAAGCCCTTTCATCGAATATTGTACACATCCAATCACGGACACCTTCTCATGAAACCGTACTCGAAGGTTACGGTCTTATATATGACAACAACCGTGCCATCGCGCAGTCTTCATATAATCCGCTCATACGTGCGGCAACGGGGACTATTTATTTCAGACGGTGAATTGCTTCGGAGGGAACTATAAAATGTGCAGGGAAAAAAATGTAATATGTATAAACGTTAAAATGAGCTTCGCTGTGCGGTAACAGCCAGGGTAAGAATAATCAACAGGTGGATATGTACGGACTGCAATTTTTATTTTGCATAACGAGCGGAGGTACTCGTAAAAATATTTTCATGAGTGAATCGGCTAGACGAACTGTTCATACATATCGGACGTCATTCATCATTTCGGTAGATAAGATGTATATGAACGCTGGATTTCCGATTAATATACAATCGATGATAAAACTCTTGAGAAGAGAAATGATATGAGGAATCTGTACTTCAGAACTTCCGGTAAACCTTTATCACAATTACAGAGGATAGGATACTTTCAGAGGACAGGAGAAATGAATCTGTTCG
>CAZBUK010000209.1:0-1979 GCA_964495085.1 uncultured Ignavibacteriales bacterium | reverse complement strand
TACCGCGAGCATATTGTGACTTACAAACAACACGGTACGTCCTTCCTGACCGACCGATTTCATTTTCCCGAGACATTTTTTCTGAAATTCAGCATCGCCCACTGCGAGTACTTCGTCAATGATCAGGATCTCCGGTTCGATATGAGCCGCAACCGCGAACGCGAGACGAACTCCCATTCCCGATGAATAACGCTTGATGGGGGTGTCGATGAATTTTTCAACCCCCGAGAAGTCGACTATCTCATCGAATTTCCGGTCGATTTCTTTTTTACTCATTCCTATGATCGTACCGTTGAGATACACGTTCTCGCGTCCCGTCAGCTCGGGATGAAAACCGGTACCCACCTCGAGTAAGCTCGAAACCCTTCCGCGAAGTTCTATCCTCCCGCTCGTCGGATTCGTTATCCTGGAGAGCACTTTCAGGAGCGTGCTCTTTCCCGCTCCGTTTTTGCCGATGATCCCGAGAACTTCTCCCTCATGCACATCGAAGGATATATCCCGCAACGCCCAGATGATATCGTCGGATTCCCCCTTCTCCGTAAAACTGCTCAAACTTTTTAATCTCCTGTAGTTTGATACCGGGGTCTTTAACCAGGAAATAAATGCTCCAGCAAATGAATCATGAAGTTTCTCCTTGACCCCTATCCTGTAGCGTTTTGAAAGGTTTTCGATCTGAATCGCTTTTATACTCATTATCCTCTATATCCTTATATGGACGGTTTCATTTAAATGACGTCGGCAAAGAATTTTTCCCTGCGCTTGAAGAAGAGCATGCCGCTGAGTGCGATAAGCACCGACGAAATACCCCCGATATAAATAAGATCCCAGGGCATCGGATTCGTCGCAAGAATCGCCGAACGGAATCCCTCGATAACGCCGACCATCGGGTTGAGCGCATAGATCAGCCGGTATGCTTCGGGTACGTAGCTCGTCGGATATACGACGGGCGCTGCATACATCAGGAGCTGAACTCCGAATCCAAGGCCGTACCGAATATCGCGATACTGCACCGAAAGTGCAGAGAGCCAAAGACCGAAACCGACTGCGGTAAGCACGAGTATCACGACGAAGACCGGAAGGAAGAATACGTTCAGCGTGGGAACCACCCGGAACCAAAGCATCATCAGAACAAGCAGGCTCAACGAAATACTGAAGTCAACTCCCTTGGATAAGATCGATGCCAACGGCAGAACAATACGCGGGAAATAGATTTTACTGATCATAATATTCAGGCTCCCGGTCGATGCGGTCAGTGCTGACGCAAAGAACGTCCAGGGGACGAGGGCGGTAAAGCTGAAAATGGCGTACGGTGATCCGTCCGAATCTATTTTGGCCATATTTCCGAACACGATCGTAAAAACCAGCATTGAAAAGACGGGCTGAATAATAGCCCAGCCGATGCCGAGCACCGATTGCGCATACCGTGCTTTAATATCCCTCCAGACGAGAAAGAAGAACATGTCACGGTACTGTCTGAGCTCCTTCCAATCGAGAAGCCCCCATCCATTTTTATTTTCAATAATCGTCGCCTGTTTTTCCATATGTTTATACATTACGCTCCGCTTGTGAATTGTTTTGTACGCACTGACTTATTATTCCGTAACCATATACCATCCGTCCACACATGCGACACGCTTCCCGTTATCTCCGTTTCGATGCAGATCGATATGATGCATACCACCTGCATTCCAGCCGGAACCGCTGCCGGACAACACCCGTCCGATAGGAGACTCAGAATAGGTTTGCTCGGTAAGGCCGGTGACATGAGAAGCTCCTACCTCCAATCCATAAACATTTTTGCAATTCTGATAGTAACGGACTATTGTCTCGTCTGCAGTCTGTACTCTTCCTGCCGGTCTCGCCTTTCTCGGATCGCCCTTTACGACCGGACTCTTAGGATGTTCGGACCATTTGCCGAAGAGGTCCTTAGCGTAGAACAGTCGAAGGGTATCAAATTTCATTTGCGGATTGGTTTCGGT
>CAZBUK010000208.1:0-2034 GCA_964495085.1 uncultured Ignavibacteriales bacterium | reverse complement strand
AGCGCAGTCCGCATTCTGGTCGATTCTGGCCTATCACGATATCGATCGTCCGGCTGTCGGCATTGCAACGGGATATGTCACCAACATCGAATCGGGATGGCCGGTGAACGGAGCCGTTGTACGGATCGGCGAACACGAATATGTAACCGATTCCTATGAATCGCTCTTTCAGTTGTATTCGGCCAATCCGAATCAGCTCGCCAATGGCTTTTATTATATCGACGGATTGACCGGCGGCGATGAGTACGAAGTCATTGTCGAAGCTGAAGGATTTTATCCGGATACCGTCGTCATTCAGGTAAAGGGAGACGATTTTACGTTTGCAGATGTAAAGCTCGTTTCCAGGCAGCCTCCGTACGTCGTCTCGACGCTGCCCGATTCGGGAGATACGAACTTCGTGATCGGCGTTCACAATATAGAGATTCAGTTCAGCAGATATATGAACCGGGCATCGGTCGAGGCGGCGATCGAGCTCGAACCCGGCGCACCGCTGCAATACACTTGGCTGAGCGACTCGCGATTGAGAATCCCTCCCGATAGTCTTGCATACAATACGGAGTATACGTTGACCGTCAGGGAATCCGCCGAGGATCTCTACGGCCACTTACTCGACGGCAACCGCGACGGCGAATCCGGCGGCGATTTCGTTCTCAGCTTCAGAACGGCTCCTCCGGACACTATCCCTCCGCAAATCGTCGACAAGTATCCGGATGACGGCCAGACCGATGTCGAGCTTCGTCCGATATTGAATTTCGAACTCGACGAACAGGTTGCAGGATCGTCTATTACGGTGCAGACGATACAATTGATCGCGCCCGATCAGACCGTTCTCGCCGGGACCAGGAGGCATTACGTTCTCGATCGGAAGAGCGTTATAAGTTTCTTTCCAACGGCGGACCTGCTACCTGATACGGAGTATACGGTAAGGGTGAATCCGGGCCTGCGCGACAGATTTAATAATATTACGGAAGAGACGCTAGAATATACCTTCAGGACCGCCGCGCTGGGAATCACCGAAACGACGAACATCGATAACTTCCAATCCGGCGTTGCGAGCTGGTGGGAGCCGCAGCAGAGCGGCAGCACGATGGGTATTATCACGGAGGAGGTATCCAGGACTTCGGTTTCCAATGTCGTGAACGTTCTCACGGGAAGTAGTCTCTCGATGAACGTATCCTACGGATGGGACACGTCGGCGGCCGGCCACCTGATACGCGTATATCTGAATCCCGGAACGGCTCCGCATAACGTCAGATTCACGAGTGAGTATGTTATGCAGGTTTATCTCTTTGGCGACGGCGCGGGCAACAGGTTCAGGTTCGTCGTTCGCGACGGCAGCAATGAACTTGAAGCGAGTGAGTGGTACACCGTCGATTGGCGGGGATGGAGGCTGGTATCATGGGATATGACAAATGATCCCGTCGTCGGGTGGGTGAATGGAAACGGGGTTCTGACGGGAAATCTGTTCGTCGATAGTTTCCAGTTCACACATACTATCGGCAGCGCCGCTACCGGCTGGTATGTGCTCGACGATTTCAGAATTGTCAAGAAGGGCGTCGTCGGGGTCGAATCGCCGATAACGGAAACCTTGCCGCAGCGGTATTTGCTTATGCAGAATTATCCGAATCCATTCAATCCCTCCACGACGATCCGGTTCGATGTTCCGCAGACATCGGATGTCTCGCTGATCGTATATAACGTTCTCGGCGAAGAGGTAGCAACGCTTATCGACAGGACAATGGAAGCCGGTACGCACAGTGTCGACTGGAATGCCGGATCTTTGGCGAGCGGAATTTATTTCTACCGGCTCCGGTCGGGTGAGTTTACGGATACGAAGAAATTGTTATTGCTGAAGTGAGCCTGGAGGGTAGAGGTCAGTGGTCAGAAATCAGCGATCAGAGGTCGGATGTCGATTGAATCTTTAATTGCAGAAATGAAGTGAGAACACATCTGTCCAAAATAAAATATATAGGATTTTAAATGGTTCAGGTCCACCAAGCCGAAATCGTCGGGGTTGTGGGGTGGAGACGATGG
>CAZBUK010000207.1:0-2036 GCA_964495085.1 uncultured Ignavibacteriales bacterium | reverse complement strand
GTTTCCGGAAGTCGTTTACAGAGACCTCTGCGGATTTCTTGTCCCCGACGGAATTATTTTCCGGAACGTTACAAAATCCGCATTCTTCCAGACCCCCTCATCGTCTTCCGCAGTTCCGTTCTCGCAGCATTCGGCTCATTCTGGTTCGATTGTCGGGTACGTCTACTCGCTGCAGGAAGGCGTGAACGGTGGATTCGTATCGCTTACCGGAAAGGGAGAATTTTACGGCGACGGACTCCGGATAGAGGTCGATAATTCCGATCCGTCGATAACCGAGAAGAACGAAATTACCGTGAAGCTCTATCTGGAATTTTACGGTGATCATGCAACCACGGACAACGTAGAACGCATAAAAAACGCCATCGAAGAGAAGTGGACCGGCACCACCAGCGACGGTAAAACGGTTACAACCGAAGTCGAAACAAGACACGATCCGACAAAAAACACTCCTCCTGGTACCGACGGATATCATCAGATCAAATTGATCGGATCCGATAGCAGAAGCCATGTGGATAAACTCATCACCGTCAACGAGGAAACCGGGGGCGGTGTCTGGGAGACGGAGGGGGATAATCCGGACGGTCTCTATGCGCATGAAGCGGGACATCTACTCGGATTCGACGATCTGTATACCGACTATGTGAAGCAGCCCGACGGTACATGGAAGAGCGGCGAAGAGATACTTACGACCGAGGAGTTCATACAATTATATAAAGAACAAAAGAATTCGCCCTTGACCGACGAAGAGCTTAAATCAAAGGCCGATGCCAAACCGGTCAACAGCAGCGTCAGTGTCCCCCTCGAAGGTCATGAGGGCGATCTGATGGCCGATTTGAATGGTTCGGTGGACATGCAGTATTTCGATGAGCTCGCCGATAAAGCAGGCGTCATCGTAGAAGCCCGTCCCGGCGATATTCTTGTCAATAAAAATGGGATTCACCAAAATTTCATCAACACCCGGTCGAATGACGTTTTCGCCGCGTCAGGAAGCACAAAAACGCTCGAAGGGTTATGGGTCGCCTGTATCGACGCGCAAAAGGGTATACCATCCTCTACCGATAGATTCGATATCGCACCGCACCTGTCCGCATGGGCGGGGATAGAAGCGGCACAGCTGCTGCAGCAGTTCATCGAATATGTCGACCGCAACGTTCTTTTCTGTAGCAATAATTTCTTCACGCAGCGATCGATATGGCGAATCACGGATAACTGGTACCATGATGACGAGGAGGTCGCCGAATATCTGCAGGCTGCGGGGATACCCATCGGGGATCGCTATTTAAATTTTCCTCGCCTCGTCACTCCGACCGTGAGCGATTCCGCTTCGCGTCTGATCACACCCGTCCAATTGTATACTCTGAGCGCGCCGCGGATCCTCGCAATCCCGGGCTCACAAGTTACCTTACATGGGTCGCTGATGGCTCCATCGTATGAGGGAATCGAATCCGAAATACTGTGGGAGCTGGTAAGCAAACCTGAGGGGAGCGGCGTGACGCTCGCGACTCAGGGGAACGTCTCCGGCAACCCGGATGATATTCCATCGACGTCGATCGAGATTACGCCCGACGTACGGGGCTTCTACGTGTTCGATGCTACGGCCGACGTGCTGGGGCATGATCAGTCCCTTATCACCGCTTTATCGAAAAGATCGTCGATCGTCGCGGCCGACGATCTGACCGAGACGTTCGAAAGCGGAGCGCTCGCCGGTGGCGGATTTTACTGGGACAGCGACGGTGACGCGCCGTGGCAGATAACAGCCAACCATCCGCACACCGGGACGTATGCTGCTCGATCCGGGAGTATCGGCAACCAACAACGTTCCGAGATGGCGATATCGGTTTCCGTTCAGGAAGCGGGTGAGATTTCGTTCGCACTCCGCGTTTCGTCGGAACAGGGCTTCGATTTTCTGAGATTTTTAATCGACGATGGACTGCAGGGTGAATGGTCTGGAGAATCCGACTGGATATATGTGTCTTTTCCGCTGCCGGCGGGAGAACACAGGCTCGTCTGGCGATATGAGAAGGATGTTGTCCTCG
>CAZBUK010000206.1:0-2052 GCA_964495085.1 uncultured Ignavibacteriales bacterium | reverse complement strand
GGAACGGAAATAATCGTTCCCTTCAGCCGGCAGAAGGGAACGGAAATAATCGTTCCCTTCAGCCGGCAGAAATTCGCGGGGGGTTTGCTGCAACGTTACGTCGCTTCGGTACCCAGGGTTACCGTGGGCGGATGGATTTCTCCGCATACTCTAACAACCAATCATATCACACTCTTAAATTCCTTTATTTCCGAAAACTATAAAAACGTTTACTGGAGATTAAATCCGGTTCATCCATTGACTGGCACAGGCAAATTTCAGTATGCACGAAAGAACGAACTTCATCTGATCGATCTGCGGGCGGGGTTCGATGCCGTATTTCAAAAATTCAGCAGGGGACACCGGCATGCGGTGAATAAAGCGGGTCGCGTAGGACTGGCAATCCGGCAAGCGGAAAGTGTTGATGACTGGAAAAAATTCTTTGAAATCTACCGTTCATCGGTTGAACGGTGGGGAGAGCATGCACGGCTCGTACAGTCATGGAAACTGGTAGAGGGAATGTCCCGGACAGAATCGGGCAGACTCATCCTCTGGCTGGTACGGTACAGAGACCGGACCATTGCGGGGAGCGTCTGCCTATATGGAAATAACAGCGCGGTTCCCTGGCTCGGTGTATTCGATAGGGAGTATACGTCCCTGAAGCCGATGAATTATCTGTACTATTTCCTCATAAAGCGGGCATGTGAGGCACAGAAAAGCTGGTTTGATTTTGGAATCAGCCGCTCTGACGGCGTACGTTTGTTTAAGGAGCGGTTCGGAGCGACGCCGTACGTCAGTCCGGTCATTGAAGCCGAGTCGGCAAGCGTTAAAATCCTAAAAAGACTAATCCCGAAATAGAAGTATGAGACCTTCAATTGAGATCTCGCTCTCGTTAGAAGAATCGCGGCATGCGTCGCACCGGGAATGGGAGGCGATGTGGCGGATTTGTCCGTATGCGACGTATTATCATTCTCCGGAATGGTCGATACTCTGGGATGAATATACACTTGGACGAATGCATCCGGCTCCGGTATGGATCAGATTTTCCGACGGGGCGTCCGCGATCGTACCGGTTTCGTGGCACGTGTTATCCGGCGGCGTGGTCCGGAGATACATATCTTCTGTCCCCCAGGATGTAACCTATGGGGGGGGGATATCCGGATCGAAACTCTCTACCGAACATAGAGCCTTGCTCGTTCGGTACCTCAGGTCACAGTATCCCAATCTACTCTGGCGGTTGAATCCCTACGACGAATCGCTCAGCGAATTCAACCCGGGTACTATGATGCACAGTACAACACACGTCCTCCGGTTGGAGGATGGTATCGATACGCTCTTCAAGCGCTTCTCGAAAGGACACCGGAATGCGGTAAAGCAGGCAAGAGCCGCAGACGTAACAATTCGTCGGGGGAATTCTATCGAAGACTGGGGAGCTTATTTTGCGCTGTATAAGGATTCGATAAGGCGCTGGGGGAAGAGTGCATTTTCGGTGCAATCCTGGAGGCTTTTCGAATTGATACATCATATGAGATCGCCCGATATCGGGTTATGGCTTGCGGAGTGTAACGGAATGGCGATAGCCGGCCGGATAATCGTGTACTCGAATAACCATGCGATATCCTGGCATGGCTCGGCTTTGGAGGAATCCTTACCGCTCAGGCCGGTTAATCTGCTTCATTACGAGCTGATTCGCGACAGCGTCGAAAAAGGATACGATTGGTATGATTTCGGACCGAGCGGGAATCTTCAGGGAGTCAGGAGATTCAAAGAGCATTTTGGTACACGAGAGCTGCCCTGTAACAAGGTGAGGTTTATGACCCCAATCGTCTCATTGGGAAGAAAAGTTGCGCAGTTTGTTAATAGTGTGTACTGAGTGTTCCAGGGTTTCTTTTTTGTGCTCTAAGCGAAATACAAACTGTCGTCCGAAGTTATTTTCACTCCCCCGATTGTTTTCCTCATTAGTTAAATTAACCAGTTCTCACTGAATATGTCGGGCTTCCCTCCCGACAGAGTCGGGATCATCCTGAGCGGAGTCGAAGGATGAGCGGAGTCGAAGGATGAGCGGAGTCGAAG
>CAZBUK010000205.1:0-2077 GCA_964495085.1 uncultured Ignavibacteriales bacterium | reverse complement strand
ACCCCCTTCGCCCCACCTGCCCCGCCAAGGCGGGGTCTCCGCTTTTTGCGGAGAGAGGGTTGGGGGTGAGGCTGCAAGGGAGATCGAGATATTTAAATCTACACCTCTTTCATTGAAGGGCGAGACTCAAAGAGAGACAGAAGAGTTAATCTCTCAGGATTTGGTATCTGAAAAATATTGAGCTGTCGAAGTCTTCCGTAGGGGCGTTTCACCGAAACGTCCCTCAAATTCGAATGATCTCGGAAATTCCCGGAGGATATTTTTATAATTGTAGTTTTTCGAGAGCCTGAGATTTTTTAATAGCCTCACCCCCTTCGCCCCACCTGCCCCGCCAAGGCGGGGTCTCCGCTTTTTGCGGAGAGAGGGTTGGGGGTGAGGCTGCAAGGGAGATCGAGATATTTAAATCTACACCTCTTTCATTGAAGGGCGAGACTCAAAGAGAGACAGAAGAGTTAATCTCTCAGGATTTGGTATCTGAAAAATATTGAGCTGTCGAAGTCTTCCGTAGGGGCGTTTCACCGAAACGCCCCTCAGATTCGGATGATCTCGGAAATTCCCCGGGGGATAATCTTATAATAGAGAAACTTCGGGCTGAAGCCCGATGGGTGGGCGGTGGTGTCGCCAATCCCGCAGCTGAAGCTGCGGGCACTTGAGCTTGGATTATTTACCATATTCACTCACACACCCTCACACATACACGCGACTGAAATCGTAACCGAACATAAAGACCTGACCGATGCCTGATTTTTCCTTTTCATTACAGACCAATCCGTTATTCTTCGTATTGCTAGCCGTTCTCATCGCAGTTATTTCGTACCTGGCCTATCGTATCACCGTCCCGCCAATCCCCGGCGCGATCAAAGGGTTATTAATACTTCTCAGAAGCATCGGCATCGCCGCTGTGCTCCTGATCTTCTTCGAGCCGGTGGTCACCGTTGCAACGAAGACCGAGACTCCCCCGCGTCTCGCGGTTATCGTCGACGATTCGAAGAGCATGCAGCTCGTGGATGCTGCCGGCGATCGTGCGGCTGTCGTACGCGAACACCTCTCGCATCCGATGCTCGGCAGACTTCAGGATCGTGAGAATCTCGTTGCATTCCGCTATGCGGGAAATGCGGAGCAGCTTGTATACCTCCATCCCGACAGCATCGCATTAGACGGCCAGGCCACGAACATCGACGCGGCGCTGAAGCTTGTCCGCGAAAAGCTCGACGAGGAAAATATCCGCGCCGCACTGCTGGTCACCGACGGGAACTATAACGTAGGTCCGCGCCCGGTCTACGAGGCGGAACGCCTCGGCATACCGATCGTTACGGTCGGCGTCGGCGATTCTCTCGAGCAGCGCGATATACTGATCTCCCGGCTGCTGTTCAACGACGTCGCCTATCTCGGCACGGATTCTCCCGTCGACGTCCGGATAAAAAGTTCGGGATACGGTGGTGAGCGGGTTACGGTAAAACTCCTTGATGGATCGGAAATGGTCCAGGAAGAGCGGCTCACGCTCGGCGAGGGGACCGCGGAGTACGACGTCTCTTTCTCGTACCGACCGCGCGAAGAGGGGACGCATCGTTATACGGTAGAAGTAGAGCGGCTTCCCGGCGAGATCACCTACGAGAATAACCGAAGGTCGTTCTTCGTGAAAGTGCTCGACCGGAAATTGCAGGTGCTCATCATCGGCGGCGCTCCGTCGCCGGACGTCTCTTTTCTTCGCAGGACTCTGGAAATGAACGAGCATATCGAGGTAACCCTCTCGATAGTCCGTGCAGGCGGCGGCTACTATGGAAGCGAGCCGACGGAGTCGGTACTCAGGGAATCCGATCTGATCGTCCTGGCCGGCTACCCGTTTCAGGATTCCGACAGGCAGACGCTCGAACGAATCCGGCGAATAGCCGAGGAGAACCGCAAACCGGTGCTCTTCCTGGAAAGCAGCCGGGCAAATCCCCGCGATGTGGAATCTCTGCTGCCGGTATCGGTCGAACGATACAGGCAGGAGGAAGCTGCCACCTTCGCGCAGGTAGCGGCGGGACAGGAACGACACTCGCTGCTCCTGGTAGAGCGCGAACAGACGGATATGAAC
>CAZBUK010000204.1:0-2140 GCA_964495085.1 uncultured Ignavibacteriales bacterium | reverse complement strand
GGGCGTTTCGAAGAAACGCCCGCTCATTAAAATTTAATTGCGAATTTACTCACATGCCCTATGGGTTCCGGGAAATGCAATTAAAATCCGGACACGCGTGATGGTAAACCATCAAGCTATTGAACGGCTACAAGCCCCGCCCGGCGGGGCTTGTGGTTGTACGATAGCGAGACCGTTTACGATCTCGTGAAGATACCGACCAGCGCGGCAGGTCGGTTTGGGGGTGAGGCTGCACGGATGTAATCGGATGCTTCAGATAAAAAAGGTTTACATATTTTTAAATTTATTTGCAAGGATGATGAAATCGAATAACACATCAGAATTCAATTTACCGGAGTCTGTACGTAATAGGGTATTCTGGGGGATAGATTGGTTTAAGAAGGGAACGATATGGAAGAACGTAGACGAGATCCGGGATTTTTTCCATAACCCCGGAACGGTTAATGCCGAGCGCGATCGCCGGCTGAAAAGTTTATTTACACATGTAACTGAGAATGTTCCGTTTTATAGACATCTCCGCCCGGGTAGTTCTATCACGGATTTCCCCGTCGTGAATAAGCATATCATCAAGGAGCAGTATTCGTCCTTTTTCGCTGACGGCATACGCAAATCATCGCTGTCTCCCGTTCGGACGAGCGGATCGCAGGGGGTACCGTTTACCGTTTATCATGACGAGCGAAAGAAAATTAGAAAACAGGCGGATTTGATTTTTTTCAACGGTCTCATCGGCTATAAGGTCGGACACAGACATGCGCTCATTCGGACGAAGGGAAAAGCAATCGTACGCCGCTGGCTGCAAAACGAAATACTGTTGCTGGCCGATACGAACGGGCGGGAAAGATTCTCCGGTTATATCGAAATACTCAAATCTGCGAACCTCCGCTATCTGATCGGTCATCCCTCAATCATTTCGGATATTGCTGAGCTTTCACTGGCGGCGGGAATAGCGCCCGGTGATTACGGAATCTCAGGCTGTATTTCAACCTCCGAGCCGCTTACCGATTCTCAACGGTCGATCATCGGCAGGGCATTCGGGTGCGAAGTGACTGCGCGGTATTCATCGGAGGAGTTCGGGATCATTGCACATGAACATCCGGTGGACAGAAGGTACCATCTGAATAACGCATCCCTTGTCATCGAAGTCCTGGCGCTTCACGAAGATACGCCCGCGGATCCCGGCAAAGTCGGCCGCGTGGTTATTACCGATCTTTACTCATGCGCCATGCCGCTCATCCGGTACGATACGGGTGATCTCGCGGTCCTGTCCGCCAATCCGTCCACGGTAACGGGCGGAGCGGTCTTCGAACGTATCGAGGGACGCCAACTCGAAGTTGTATATTCGACAACGGGCAGCAAAATATTCCCGCTCGCTCTCTACGATACCATTACGGGAGAGCTTGGCGATACTGACAATGTGCAGAAATTCCGCTTTGCACAGAAGAAGAGAGATACATACGAACTCCTCATAGAAGCAATACGGTCGGATAAGCGACCGGATACCGGGACCGAGTCGCTCATGAGAGCGCTGAAACAGATCCTGGGCCGCGATGCGAGTCTGGATATCCGGATTGTTCGGGAGCTGGATCAGCACCCTTCCGGAAAGCGACCGTTTATTCTGAATGAGTATAACAGTTAGAGGCATGGTTCATTTGCCGGGGGAGAGGGAGATCGGAGGTCAGAGGTCGGAGATCAACGATCGGAGGTCAGAGGTCGGAGGTCGGAGATCAGGAGACTGAGAACAGGGTAAGTAATATATGGGGGCTAGATAATTGTTTTTATAAGAGGGTCGTTCATAGCTTATTGAATGATAAAGTATAATTTTATTATACCGTCGAATTCAGTTTCCGAGTTCGAGGAGTTGCGGCAGGTGGGAGGGGTGGATCGGAACTGGATACTTTTTCACAGAGGCGAACTTATCTGGGCGCTTCAGACATACCTGCGGCTGAAGGAATTCGGGTATACAGTGCACTGCTCCAGATATTTTCTGGATGATGCGATCAACATCGGGCATGCGGATCACCTGAGAAAACTTCGACCGCAGCGGAATATATTTACGCTCTCTATTGATTGCGAATACCGTCCGCTCGTTTGGGCGCAGGCGCACATCGTGCAAAACCGCCTACAGGAAAACCGGGAAAAT
>CAZBUK010000203.1:0-2143 GCA_964495085.1 uncultured Ignavibacteriales bacterium | reverse complement strand
AATGTTAATATCACGAGACCGTAAACGGTCTCGCTATCGTACAACTACAAGCCCCGCCCGGCGGGGCTTGTGCCATTCAATAACTTGATGGTTCACCGTTACGCGCTCGCGGGACAAGTTGCCTTCTAATCGATAAAGGATTCATCGTTAGGCTTACATCGACTTCATAACAACTTCTTCCAGAACATCCACGACGCGGTCAATCTCTTCCTCTGTCAATAAGTTGTGAAATGGAAGCGCGAGCGTCCGGTCGGCAATGGAATCGGTAACGGGAAGTCTGAAATCCATTTCGCCGAACATTTCTCTGATATAGCGCTGCCGGTGAACGGGGGAAAAATAACCTCGTGCGGGGATCCCCTCCCGTTCCAATGCCCGTATGATCGGGTCCCGCTGCAATCCTTCTTGGAGAGTTACGACGTAAACGAACCAGCTCATCCGCACATTGGGAGCTACGTAAGGAACTGTGAGCCAATCGAATTTTCCTAGTCGTTCCGAATATTTTCGTGCAACTTCCGTGCGTTTATTCAGGAACGATTCGAGCCGCCTGAATTGGGTAATACCGAGAGCGGACGACATTTCATCGATCCGATAGTTATAGCCGAGCCGGTCATGCTCCAACCATGCTCCCATCTCACCCCTCCCCTGATTTCTCAGGCTCGTGCAAAGACGTGCCACCTCTCCGTTGTCGGTCACGACGATCCCCCCCTCGCCGGTCGTCATCTGCTTGTTCGGATAGAATGCGAACGCCGCAGCATCTCCGAAGCTTCCGATTTTCCTCCCCTTGTATTCCGCACCGAGCGCTTCGCAGGAATCGTCGATTACGATTAGACCGTGTCTTTCCGCTATACCGGAAATCTCATCCCATGCCGCAGGATGTCCGAACACGTCGACGACCATGAGAGCTCGCGTGTGCTTCGTGAGTTTTCTCTCAATTTCGCGGGGGTCGAGATTGTATGTTCTGCTTTCGATATCCAGGAACACTGGCCGCGCCCCCTCGTACAGAAATGCGTTGACGCTTGCGGCGAATGTAAACGACGGAACAAGCACCTCATCTCCTTTTCCGATACCGACGGATTTCACGATCAGGTGGAGTGCGGCGGTTCCGGAGTTGACGGCGACGGCGTGCTTTACACCTACATAGTCTGCGACGAGTCGCTCGAATTCTTCGGTTTTGGGTCCGAGGGCGAGTCGACCCGATCTGAGTACCTCCAGTACTCCTCCGATATCCGAATCATCGAGATCCGGCGAGGACATGTGGATGTTCTTTTTCATCATGTACTTCGTGCTCTTTGTGCCTTCCATATATCTTTCGTGGTTCATTAGATTGGATCGATCCGCTGATGTTTTACTACATGGGCATTACCCTGAATACTCCCGGTACGATTTCACCCCTTTCTGCATATCGGCCGGAAGGGGATCGTCTTCATCCAGGTCAAGGCAGCGTAGATACCCTTCCGTATTCACTCGGTATCTCAGCCCGGATTCAGGACACCGATAGGTACCCTTATCATCCGGCTCGCGAAGGACGTGCCCATGCCTGCTCATCCAGTCTTTCCTCCGTGCAGGATTTCCCAGAACCAGCGCATAGTCGGGTACGTCGCGTGTTACGACGCTTCCCGCCGCGACAAAGCAATATCTACCGAGCACGATCCCGCAGACGATGGTTGCATTCGCGCCGATAGTCGAACCCCGTTTAATAACGGTTTTCTCATATAGATTATGTCGGATAATCTGAGAACGGGGATTTGAGACATTCGTAAGGACACAACTCGGTCCCAAAAATACATCATCTTCTATTTCACAGCCGGTATATATTGATACGTTATTTTGAACTTTTACATTGTTTCCTACTATTACACCCTCGCCAACATTAACATTTTGGCCGAATATGCAGTTTCTACCGATTTTGGCATTTTTCTGAATATGACAATAGTGCCAGATCTTCGTTCCCTTACCTATCTCCACCGGACCATCGACAAAAGCACTTTCGTGTATCTTTACACCCGGCAAGTCTTTTATACGTTCATTCATGGAATACCTATATGAGGTTTAGCGCTGATTTGATTTGCGGATGCATCCTTTGAATTTTATTGCGATCAGTAATAGATGCATGCCTCAAGTCGTGTACCAATTGGATAGAAGG
>CAZBUK010000202.1:0-2164 GCA_964495085.1 uncultured Ignavibacteriales bacterium | reverse complement strand
ATTTCTGATCAACGATTCGACCTTCTGCATATCGGTCTCGTCGTTTCTCAACTGGGTTCCGATATCGATTCGGATTTTACTCAATTCGGCTCTGCGATCGATCATGTTTTTCCGGTGATTCGTCCGGAGTTCGGTGATCCTGATTTCCTGGTCGGACGAAAGATTCAGCTCCGAATAGGACTTAAACATATCGCCTCTCGGACCACGTCCGCGCTCCGATTCACGCGGTTGCGCCGCGGCTGACGATATGAAAGCCGCCAGTAGAACAACGGACAATATTCCCGAAAAGAAAGGTATCGAGATTCTTTTCATAAATCCTCCTCTGGATGGTTATACTACATCGATAAATATTCGTCTCAAATCATTAGACGGTTGACCCGCTGCCCGGGTTTAATGCCCTTGCATAAGCCGGAGAGATTTGATACTATATAGAATGAAAAATGGGATAAGACGGGAATTCGGGAATGGATGACATTGTTCAGGACGATGATACCGGCACGATGAAACCGAGAAATACGGCACGATTTCAGAATTTTATCCTGATCTCCGTGTCGGTGCTGTTTCTATTGGCGCTCGGCGTTAAGTTGTTACTGAACGTATCCAGAATCGAGATTAAAGCGGATCCCCCCATGATGATGCCAGACGGCAGATCGACCACCATGATCGAAGCGGTTCCTTACAACACGCTTGGATTGAGGATCCCGCGCAGGAAGCTGCAGGTCTTTTATGTCATCCGGATGGGTGGAGAAAAGGTGGACGTTGTCTCGCGGAGCAGCAACTCGATTACCCTGCGGGCGAAACGCGAAACGGGAGATGTGATAATAGAAGCCCGGCTTCCCGGCGCCGTGATTCCATATGAGATCGTCGTTCCCATACTCCCGCTCTATGCATATCAGTCAGATTGATTTTCAGGTACGTACTCGTTATCTTACATGCACCATTATTATCGAATGATACTACGCAATTCATACTGGAGAGGCGACCGTCGTGTGATGTACTTCCGAAGAAATCTGCAGATTCTCACCCTCGTTGTGATTATCCTTTCTGCATCTCTGCTCTCGGGCTGCGTTGTTACCCGGCCTGCCGGTAAGTTCATCAGCCAGCGGTATGTGAACACCGTCTCATATTTCAATACGTTTTACAACGCAAAGAAGCTGTTCGATGAGGCGGTCGCAGAAGCCGAGAGTCAACGAACGCGCCAGGGGGCCCAATCCGGAACGGTAACCCTGAGCAATCAGACGAGTGATAAATTCAACAGCGTCATAGAGAAATGTTCCCGGCTGCTGCATCAATACCCTTCGAGTTCACATGTCGATAATTCCGTCCTCCTGATCGGAAAATCGTATTATCACATGAATCAGAATGTGCAGGCTGAAAGAAAGTTTCTTGAACTGCTTGCTGAATTTCCCGAAAGTCCGTTGATCCCCGAAGCGCTCCTGCTGCTCGGTCGTACGCAGAGCCGCATGAACAAAAATTCCGAAGCTCTCATCAGTTTATCTGAGCTCATCGGGATTGAAGAGGGAGGTAGGAACAGGAATCTGCTTGCCGAAGCTCACATCGAACGCGGATCAATTCACACACGGACCGGTTCACCCTCGAATGCGATTCCGGAATTCGAAGCCGCGGAACGGCATGCCAGGGATCGCGAGCTTCGTGCGCGCGCTCTCTTCAATCTCGCTCACACGTACAGGCTCATGGACCGGGATGAGGAAGCATTTGAGAACTTCGAAAAAGTTATAGAAGAACGACCTTCCACCCGTCTGTTGTTCGAGTCGCAGATCGAAATTGTCCGCATTCTCACGGAGGAAGAGAAATACGACGATGGAATTCTCTATCTCCATTCGATGCTCGACAATCCATTTCTTGCCGAATACAATTCCCTCATAGAATTCGAAGCTGCCGAGATATACCACGTGAGCGGCCAGATCGAGATAGCGGTAGATCAGTATACCTACGTCGATACGACGTATGTCCGCACCGAGGTATCCACAAAATCGAGCTTTGCGCTTGCTTCGATCCACGAGGAGAAAACGGGCGATTACCAGACGGCGCGTCGATACTACGAAAAAGCGATGCGGGGAACGCCGCCGTCTGATATCACTCGAAGAGCCGCGGTCAAGAACGATCAACTGACAAGATATTCGAAGCACCGGAGCGAGATTAG
>CAZBUK010000201.1:0-2189 GCA_964495085.1 uncultured Ignavibacteriales bacterium | reverse complement strand
TGAAGGCGTATAAGTTCCCCGAGTACGATACGCCGCTCAAGATCGGCAGCCGCGTTGCCGTGGTCGGTGGAGGAGATGTGGCAATGGACGCAGTCCGGACCTCCCTCCGGATCGGTCCCGAGAAGGCCTATCTGATCTACCGGCGATCGAGAGAAGAGATGCCTGCCCGGGAAGAGGAAGTGCACCACGCTTTCGAGGAGGGGGTCGATTTCAGGTTTCTCACCAACCCGGTACGCATTCTCGGCAATGATAACGGATGGGTGCGTGCGATCGAGTGCCAAAAAATGGAGCTCGGTGATCCCGATGAAAAAGGAAGAAGACGTCCGGTCCCGATACCCGGCTCGGAGTTCACGATCGATGTCGAAACGGTTGTCGTCGCCATCGGCCAGACGCCGAATCCGATCATACAGCAGACCACTCCCGGTCTGGAAACGACAAAATGGGGAACGATCGTGGTCGACGAGCAGGGAGAGACGAGCAGGAAAGGTATTTTTGCCGGCGGAGACATTGCCCGCGGAGGCGCGACGGTAATACTCGCCGTCGCCGACGGTAAACGGGCGGCGTATTCGATCGATGCGTATCTCTCCGGACTCCGGGCAGAGAAGGCGGATACTCACAAAAAACAAGCCGTTTCATAAGCAGTTCATACTGACGGGAGAACTATGGAAAAACAACCTGTATTCTTATTCGAGGTGACCCAGAAATGCGGCTATAAATGCAAGCCATGCTACGATCACATTCTCGTAGCTGCCGAGCAGGATGAGCTGAAATTATGGGAATGGCTTATCATCATCGAATCGATCGCCGAACAGAACGGCAAGCTCATCATATCGGGAGGCGATCCGTTTCTGAGGAACGATCTCATCGATATCGTTTCCTATGCGAAAGTCCTCAACGTCGATGTGGAAATCGCTACCTGCGGATTGAATCTCACTCCGCAGATACTCTCCGAGCTGAAAAGAGTAGGACTCGACGGCATCATCGTCCGCCTCGACGGCATCACAAAGGAGGAGAACGACGTATTCAGGGGAGTCAGCACCTACCATGAAGCAATGAATGCCCTCGAACGCGTTCGCGAATACGGCCTCCATGTTTCGATGGTGATCAACAGCGACACAACCGACGAGAATCTTGACACGGCCTACGCCTTCAGTAAAGAGCATAAGGTTCCGCTCTTCATCGCGGCAAAACCGATGCGAGGCGCTCCGGCGCTGATCAGATCGAGAAAATGGGAGAAGGTGAGAACCGGAACGGAGGAGGAAGTACTCGGAACGGTCGTCAATCCCGACGGGAAAATATTTTATCTCGAAGGCGCAGGCCTCCGGTACAGCGGAGAGGTGCAGGATAAAAGATACCGCGTCCGCGCCGACGACTGACCGGTATCGGGCTACAGCTTGTCGTACCCATGCATTTCCGCCATGCGGCTTTTTAGCCGCGGATCGCGGTGAAACATATCTTACCCAGCAAGAGCCGTTACAACATCATATAAACGTTTCTTCAAAATCCTGTCAACCGGCAATCCGACCCGATGCCGGGTGACCTATCCATATCCCGGCGGAGGCCTCGCATAATTCCGGCCCCTGCGAATGCATTTCGCTGCCGCCGGTAACGGAAAACCGATCCGTCGATCACGATGTTATAATATCAAATCACTCATCCGGGGAGAAAAGGGCTATGGGATTATCCGTACTGTTTATTCTTGGTTTGATGCCTGTTCTGACGGTGCTGGTTTTTCTCGTCATTCTTCGCTGGCCCGCCCGGCGGGCAATGCCCATCGCATATGTGATTACGGCGCTCATCGCGCTTTTCCTCTGGGGGACCGCCCCGAATAAAATCCTGGCTGCTTCGGTCCACGGCGTCGTGACTGCGCTGAATATCCTCTTCATCGTTTTCGGCGCGATCCTCCTCCTCTATACGCTCCGGGAGAGCGGTGCGCTGGCGACCATCAGACGCGGACTGATAAGCATCTCGCCCGATCGCCGGGTGCAGGCGATTATCATTGCCTGGCTATTCGGAGCGCTGATAGAAGGTTCCTCGGGTTTCGGCACACCGGCTGCGATCGCGGCTCCGTTGCTTGTCGGAATCGGGTTCCCGGCAATGGCTGCCGTCCTGGTGGCATTGATCATTCAAAGTACGCCGGTAACCTTCGGCGCGGTCGGAACTCCAATCCTGATCGGGGTGAATACCGG
>CAZBUK010000200.1:0-2244 GCA_964495085.1 uncultured Ignavibacteriales bacterium | reverse complement strand
CCGTCTGATATCACTCGAAGAGCCGCGGTCAAGAACGATCAACTGACAAGATATACGAAACACCGGAGCGAGATTAGCCGTCTCGATTCGATTATTGCACATCATCAATCGATGCTCGCGGCATTAGAGCAGGAGGCACTATCGGAACCCGACGATGCGGACACACTCCGGGAAAACGGAACCTCCGGGGAAGTCCCGAAAGCAGCGCAGGGGATCACCGATCCGGAAGCTCTCCGGACTATCATCTCTGCGTATGAAGAACAATTTGTAAAAAATCTTTATGAATTGGCTGGACTGTTCTATGTAGAAATGGGTCGGCCGGATTCGGCGCTGACATGGTACGGAAGACTCGCGCGCAACCACCCGGATTCGCCTTTTACACCGCAATCTCTTTATGTGCTTGGGGATCTCCTTTCCGCAGACAGGAATCGGCCGGCTTCCGGAGTCGAAGGGCAGGAGAATGAGCGTGCTGATCCATACGCGCACAGGGATTCGGTCTATCAAAAACTTCTGCAATTATACCCGGAATCAGTGTATGCCCAGCAGGTGAGACGCACTCTCGGTCATGCTGTTTCCGAAACGGAAACCGATGACGGCATAAGCCTGTACCGGGAAGCGGAGAGCGAGATGGTCGGCGGAAATCCCTCCGGTTCCGTCGCGCTGTTCAGTGCGCTCATAAGAGATTACCCTTCATCCGAATATGTACCGAGAGCGATGTTTGCCAAAGGTTGGGTTTATGAAAATATGCTCAATCTACCCGACAGTGCCGCTTCATCGTACAAAGAGCTGATCTCCAGATATCCGTCGACCCAATACGCACAGGCAGTAAAGGCAAAAGTTGATACATGGATTGCGAGCAACGCCGATACGATACCGCAGCCCGACGCCGAGCCGTTGGAAACCCCGGAGCAGATACCTGCTGTTGAAGAAGTGCAAGACGATGTCCCCCGTCGCGGCGGCATACCGCTCGCAAGACCGACCGATCGACGTACCGTCGATGATATTCCCGATACACTCCGGACTCGAAAGAACGACGATTGATGATAATTGAACAGGTGCCTGTCGTTTCGGTTGAACGACTTACATCGGATATTTACGCGCTCGAATTCAGAAGCGAACGTCTTGCCCATACTGTCGGTCCGGGTCAGTTTGTCAACATTAAAACTTCGCCGGGATATTATCCGTTTCTTCGCCGCCCGTTCTCCGTTGCATATGTCGATCAAGACATCCTTACGATTATCTTCGATATCGTCGGAGAAGGTACGCGACTTCTCTCGCGGAAGAAAGCCGGTGAACGACTCGATGTACTGGGTCCCCTGGGCCATGGTTACTCCACACCCGCTCCCGGAACGACGGCCGTACTTGTCGGCGGAGGCCTCGGTACGGCGCCGCTCCCGTTTCTGTCCGAGCGTTTACGAGGGTCGGAGGGATGTGCGGTGGAAACATTTATCGGAGCGAGAACGGCGGAACTGATCGTCACCTACAAAATTCGCAAACCTCGTATTGCAACGGACGACGGCAGCAGCGGATTTCACGGGACGGTTGTTTCCTTACTCGATAGTTGGCTGGATTCCGCAGGCAAGGGCGATGTCAAGATATATGCCTGCGGTCCGAATCCGATGCTCCGGGCGCTGCAGCGAATGCTCGCCGGCCGGTCGATAGGAGGAGAAGCTTCTTTGGAATGCGTCATGGCGTGCGGCATCGGTATCTGTCAGGGATGTCCGGTTGAAGTCGTGGAAAGCGGCCGCAAGTACAATCTTGTATGCAAAGAGGGACCGGTATTCGATATTCATTCGGTGAGCATATAAATGAAAACGATAGGGACCGATTTTACGATCGGAACGATGAAGTGCAGGAACCGTGTCTGGGTGGCTTCCGGAACCTTCGGATACGGTGATGAATGCACCGATCTCGTAGATGTAAATCGTATCGGCGCAATTGTGACAAAATCTCTATCGTTGAAGCCGCGCGACGGCAATCCACCGCCGAGAATCGCCGAAACGATCGGAGGAATGATCAACTCAATCGGTTTGGCGAACATCGGAGTCGAAAGATTCCTGACAGAAAAAGCCGGATATCTCAATAAACTCGAATCGTCGGTCATCGTGAACATCGCTGCCAGTACCGTCGAGGAGTACTGCGAGGTACTCGAACGGATAGAGGAATCCGACTGCTGCGATGCATACGAGATAAACGTATCCTGCCCCAATGTGACAGCGAGGGGGCTATCCTTCGGGACGAAGG
>CAZBUK010000199.1:0-2245 GCA_964495085.1 uncultured Ignavibacteriales bacterium | reverse complement strand
GAAGATTAGCGGAGGGCGATGCGTATGGATGAGAGCTGAGGATTTTAAGGAAGGCACAGATGGTTCCCACTTTTTTCTGGTGGGGGCGCCTAAAGAAGGTGGGAACCACTTTCCCCCCGCATGCCTCGCGCAAGTGGACCCCACCAACATGCAGATGGACCCCACCTTCGCCCAAGTGGACCCCACCGATGCGCAGATGCACCCCACCATAAGGATAATCGTTTTATCTCATTCTGAGCTATTTTGAATCGTTTTTCTGGTAAAGTAATCAATTTTCATTAATCGTATATTTGCATATACGGTAGAATATAACTAATATTCAGATATGATGTCACATTATAACCATTATTCTGTTTATATAATCAGATTTCCGAAAAAGGATATTTTTAAATGAAGCAAAATCTCACGCCTGTTGGCTATAAAGAGCTGGTACGTAGGTATAACCTGGATGTTCTTCCTCACTGGAAGGAATCCTACATATCCTCAAAGCAAATCCGTCATAGCTACATTGAAGACGGTAGAACTACGGAGGTATATTCTCCCCGCTACGATCCCGGGACTGGTCTTGGCGAACAGCTTACTTTTGCGCTTAAATACGACGGCACAAATCTCGAGATTCTTGCAGCTATATTCAAATCTGTATCGCCTGAAGAAATCACAGATTTTGTGAAGTCGAAGCCGACCGGGAAATATGCCAGGATCATCTGGTTCCTCTATGAATGGTTGACCGGCGACAGGCTTCCGATCGACGATCTCAATCAGGGAAATTATGTCCCCGTTCTCGATGCCGGTTTATATTTCACGATCACGGGGGAATTCGCTGCAAGGAGCAAGCGCCATCGCGTATTAAACAATCTTACCGGAACAGCGGCATATTGTCCGGTCGTCCGTCGTTCGGAGCTATTGAGAAAATTCGGGAAATTAAAACTGGAGAGAAAAGCGCAACAAATCATCAGGAAATATCCGGAGGAATTGCTTTACCGCGCTACGCAATATCTGTATACTAAAGAGACAAAGTCGTCGTTTGAAATAGAACGGGAATATTCCGATAAACGTAGAACGGCACGGTTCGTGGAATTATTGCGTACAACCGCCTCCTCCGACGCCTTCTCACGTGATGAACTTGTCGCTCTTCAAAAAGCGATCGTGGATGAACGGTTTGCCCTTGATGATTTTCGCAATTCTCAGAATTATGTTGGACAGGCGATCGGTCCGACACGTGAACTAATCCATTATGCGGCTCCGAGACCCGAAGATATTCCGCGCCTGATGGAAGGTTGGATGAGCTGTGCGAAGATGATGCTCGCTTCGGATATCGATGCTGTCGTTGCCGCTGCGGTTGTCGGTTACGGATTTGTTTTCTTACATCCGTTCGAGGACGGGAATGGGCGGCTGCATCGCTATTTAATCCATCATGTTTTAGCGGTACGACAATATACTCCCCCCGGATTGATATTCCCCGTTTCGGCCACTATGCTTAAGCAACTGCCGAAATACAACGAATCGTTGGAGGTGTATTCCCGGGAACTCATGAAATATATCGATTATCGATTAGATGACGAGGGTCAAATGACTGTCATGAACGAAACCTCACTCTACTACCGGTATCCCGATATGACTTATCAGGCGGAGCGATTGTATGAATTCGTAAACGACACCATCGATATTGAGTTGCGTGCGGAGCTTGAGTTCCTGGAGATATTCGAGCAATCCCGCAGGAAGATACGCGAAATAGTCGATCTGCCGGATAGAAAACTCGATCTCTTTATACGTCTCTGCATAGAAGGAAAGGGGAATATATCGGGGAGAAAAAGAAAACAGTTTGATTATCTTACCGACGAAGAATTCGAGGAGATGAAAGAGAAGGTAGCCGCTGAAATTGCTCGTAGTAAATCCCAGTCTTAATGAAGATGAGTGGGGTCCATCTTCTGCGGGATGGCTGAAGATTAACGGACGGCGATGTGTATGAAGTGGGGTCCATCTTCTCCGGAATGGCTGAAGATTAACGGAGGGCGATGTGTTTGGATGCAAGCTAAGCCTTTTCAGGAGAGCTCAGATGGTTCCCACTTTTTTCGGGGCACCCAAAGAAGGTGGGAACCACTTTCCTCCCGCATGCCTCACGCAAGTGGACCCCACCAGCGCCTAGTGGGGTCCATCTTTTCCGGAATGGCTGAAGATTAATGGACGGCGAAGCGTTTGGATGAGAGCTGAGGATTTTAAGGAAGGCAAAGATGGTTCCCACTTA
>CAZBUK010000198.1:0-2369 GCA_964495085.1 uncultured Ignavibacteriales bacterium | reverse complement strand
TGAACTGCAACGTAAGCTGGCACACCGACTGGAGATGCAATCAATGTGCCGGATTTTTATTATTGACGTAACCCCCTATGGTATAACAAGTTACGAGGATATAGCGAGAAATGTGAGATCGATTCGAAGGGTAAATATGTGGGATAATCCGACGCACGAATCCTGATTCCCGGCACGCGCTGCAGCTAAAGGAGTCGGAAAGTTCAACAGACACTCGGGGCGGATTGGGAGAATAGCCAATACAGGTCATCGCAGAATGACGGCAAGCATATTTACTTCACGATACTCCTGCCTGCCCTCACTCTTAATGTTATCGGTCGCTGGTGAGACGTTTATAGCAACGGCTATGAGGATTCTCGAATTGTAATTGTGATCGGAAAATGATCGCTGAATCCCTGTTTATTTATAGATGATCCGCGGCCGAACGCAATCGGTCCGGGGTAAACTCCTGTGCGGGCCATATCCGGAGTGCAGTAAATGGTTGCTGATGCAGGATCGACGGTGAATCCGGAAGCGCCTGTAATCAGCGGGCGGGAACATAAGAATTGATCGATCACATTTGCGTGGTTGCTAAAGTAAAACGAACCTGTTCCCGTACCGACGAACGGCCACATGAGATTCCAGAATCTTGCCGTTCGTGCGAGTGTTACTTTCGCGCGCTGGCGTTCCGATAGTGCATACTGCACCAATGATCGGTCGAACGGCTCGTCGTTAAAATCGCCCATGGCGATAACCGGCGTATCGGGTCCGTGTACTTCGCGTATTCTTTCGTGAAAATACGCAAGCGTTTCGCCCGCCAGCATACGATAAGGTTCCGATTGGAGTTGTCCGCCCGATCGGGATGGCCAGTGACAACCGACCAAGACCAGCCTCCGGCCCGTTGTGCTGCTGATCAGATTCAACTGCACCAGATCGCGGGTCGCGACGCGACGCACGATAAAATGAAAAAATACCGATTCGGCTGAAAATTTATTCCCGTCGTAGAGGAATGCAACATCGATACCTCTGTTATCGAGAGTATCGGCATGGGCGACCTGATAATCCCTTCCCGGCGCGTGCAGTGCGTTCCGCAGGAGTTCCAAAACGAATCTGTTCTCGACTTCACAGACACCCAAAATATCCGGGCTCGCTCCATCGTTCATTCCCGTTACAATCGAGGCAAGCTGGGCGATTTTTCGATCAAGTACGGATTGGTTCCATCCCTTCAACTCCTTTCCCAGAACCCTATCAAGCTTTTCCGTCCGGCGCGGCGATTTCTCGATATCGAATAGATTTTCGAGATTCCAGAAAGCAACGAAATAAGTTTGCATGCTTCGCTCCTTTGAGTTATTCTGTCGAACAGCGGTAAGACATATGTGGGATTAGAATTCCGACAACCGTTGGGTTATTCACCATACCATACATCGTCTATGTCCGACGTAATGGTTCGCCGCCTTCGGCCGGAGATCTGTTATGAGATTACGTTATATCCCGTTACCTCAACGGTGTACCATTCGAATGGACCGTCATCGAGGTACCAGTAGAGCTTCACCTTGTTTGGGATTAGATAGCCGTCAAATTCTTTATACGACAACACCGTGGCTTCCCATTTCCTGAAGGAATACACACCGCCGGATTCATAATATCTCCATGAGGTAAATCGTTCAATGAGTCCGTCTTCATTGAAATGAAACTCCCCCTCCGCGGTTATCCCGCTTAACTCATAAATTCCTTTGACGGTCTTTTCGCCTGTTTCCTCCCAGCTAATCCGTTCATCCAGAAAACCCGCCGGTACCCAGAGCAGTTCTCCGAAAAATCTTGAGAAAGCTCCCTGATCTACTTCCGGTCCGTTCGATCTATTCACTTCAAGCAGACCTAAAAGTGTTACTTTTATCTCCCCCCTGCCCTGGAGAAATTTATCGCGGACAAAAACGGGGAACAGGTTTGCCTTCCAGATAAATCCCGGTTGAGATGTAGAGATATATTGCGTTACCGTAAAAGCGGACCATTTCTTTTCGGGTGAAAGTTTCAGCCTTCCTTTTTGTTTCATGCTGACGTGAACAGCTGCCGGCTTTCCTTCAATGCCCGCAGACTCCGCGTGCTTTCGTAACATAAGGGGCAATTTATCAAGATCCGCCGCCGTAATAAACTCATTCCTATTACCCTCGGCGAACAGGGATTTCTTCTCATTTTCAATCATTCGATTGAGTATTACCTGCCCGGAGATGCCGGCTAGCACGATAATACCCAGTAGAATTCCTAAGACATAAAGTGTAATTTTCATATACGACTCTCATGCATATTCATCTTCATCTGCCATGCTCGTACTCCGGAATTCGATTCGTAACATGGGTTCACATCTGTCCAAAATAAAATATAAAGAATTTTGA
>CAZBUK010000197.1:0-2382 GCA_964495085.1 uncultured Ignavibacteriales bacterium | reverse complement strand
CCAGAAGTGCGAAAGCGCAAAGAGCAAAGGAAAATTTTTTTACTTCTCTGTTCAAAAAGATGCGACGCACCTCCGAATAGTGCGTCGCATCTGCTTTCCTGTCGGGGCGGGCGGATTTGAACCGCCGGCCTCACGGTCCCGAACCGTGCGCTCTAACCGGGCTGAGCCACGCCCCGATGTATTTTGAATTTAACAAGCGTATAAGTTAATCAAAGTTTCAAAAAAATGCAATTTAGCGGAAATAGCTCAGGATTTAAGTTTGTATAGAAAGAACACCCGGTTAATGCTATTCAAAATTCTTTATATTTTATTTTGGCCAGATGTGATATAATATAAAAGGCGCTGTCAATATTCGACATCGACCCAGCATCACAATTCTGTCACCCCAAATTATCTGGATCACCTCGACGAGGAAGAGTCCATGAATGCACGACCGGTTCAATCAGAACTTATTACGGGAACTTCATTGCACCTCTACTGGAAATTAAATATATTTAAGGACTTACATCACGAGAATCCGGAGCTTTATGCAAAGTGTTGTCGCAATAGTCGGACGTCCGAACGTCGGTAAATCTACTCTGTTCAATCGCATTGTAAAAAGACGGAAAGCGGTGGTCGATAACCAGCCGGGTGTTACGCGAGATCGTTTGTATGAAAACACCGAATGGGCTGGAAGAAAGTTTACACTGGTAGACACAGGCGGATTTGTTCCGAATTCGGCGGATATATTAGAGAAGGCGATTCGCGAGCAGGCCGAAGCGGCGATGCATCAGTCGGATCTTATCGTGTTCGTCGTTGATGCACAGACCGGTTTAACTCCTCTGGATCAGGAACTCGCAAAGGTGCTCCGTAAATCGAAGAAGGAGATTCTTCTTCTGGTAAATAAAGTGGACGATGAACGGCACGAACCCGAACTGGGTCAGTTCTATGCACTGGGTCTCGGAGAACCGTATCCCGTATCGGCGCAGCTTGGGAGAAAGATCGGCGATATGCTCGACCTCGTTGCCTCACGAATACCGGATCACCCGAATCGGGAGGATGATCAAGAGCTGCTGCAAATTGCGATTATCGGAAGACCGAATGTAGGAAAATCTTCACTCGTGAACGCACTGCTCGGTACCGACCGGACAATCGTCAGTCATATTCCTGGGACGACCAGGGACGCGATAGACAGTATTCTGAAATACCAACAGGAAGAAATTATTTTGATCGATACTGCCGGGCTGCGAAGAAAAAGTAAAGTGAAAGAGGGAGTCGAATTTTTCAGCTCCGTTCGAACACACCGGAGCATAGAACGATGCGATGTGGCGGTTCTGCTTATCGATGCGACCGAAGGTCTCAGCCACCAGGATCAAACCATTATCTCCGAAACGCTGGATCGGAAGAAAGGATTAATTCTCGCGGTGAATAAATGGGATCTGATCGAGAAAGATACCCACACCGCCCGGCATTTAGAACTGGCCCTTCGGGAAAATCTGAAAATGAATTCTTTCATTCCGATAATATTCATTTCAGCCCTCGAGAAAAAAAGGATCTATAAAGTTATAGATTTGGCCCGGGAAGTGCAAAACGAGCGTTCAAAACGGATTTCCACATCGGAATTAAACCGCGTACTGCAGGAAGCCGTTCGCGACAACGTACCGCCCGCACAGCGGGGATACGATATCACCCTCAAGTACGCCACTCAGGTCAATACGAATCCTCCGGTCTTTGCTTTTTTCTCTAATTTTCCCAAATATATCGGAGAATCTTATCAACGATACCTCGAAAACCGCCTGCGAAAAGCTTTCGGCTTTACAGGCGTTCCGCTCACCTTAGTTTTTAAAAAGAAATAGCCAGCACATGGCGCAAAACCTACGTATCGCTGTCATCGGCGGACTCGCAGCGGGTCCGAGCGCTGCCAGCAAGGCAAAACGCATCAACCAGGATGCCGAAGTAGTTCTCTACGAGCGATCCGGGTATATATCGTACGGAATCTGTGAGATTCCGTACTACCTCACCGGAGAATACCGGGCGGCAAACGATCTGATCGTCTATTCGCCCGAACGGCTCGAAAAAGAGAAGGGTGTGATCGTCCGTGTAGCAACGGAGGTGGTGGAAATACATCCGCAAGAAAAAAAATTGACAACCATCAATCATGAGAATAACAAACGGAACACCGAACATTACGATAAACTGATCGTCGCGGTCGGAACGAAATTAAAATCCCTCGACGTGTTGCGAGGAAAGCCGAATAACTTGTTTAAGATAAAGTATCTCGAAGGTGCATATGCGTTACGGGATTTTATCCGGCGTGAACGGCCCCGACGGGCGGTCGTTATAGGAGCCGGTTATGTGGGCCTCGAAATGAGCGAATCTCTTCCCCGCATGGAGATCGATGTA
>CAZBUK010000196.1:0-2409 GCA_964495085.1 uncultured Ignavibacteriales bacterium | reverse complement strand
CGCGCCCAACATCGATATCGTCTTCGATCGTCAGGACGACCGAATCGCCTGCCGAGGCTGCCTCGAGCTCATCTCCCCGTGAATATACCGCACGGACTCTGCTTGTCAGGCGTGAGGGAAGTATCGTTATCTCCTCGCCCGGACCGATGCTCCCCGAAACGATCCTTCCTGCATACCCCCGGAAATCCTGATGCGGGCGAACGACATACTGCACCGCAAAACGAAAGTCGACCGGGTTTCCGTCGGAGGGGACGTTGACGTGCTCGAGATGATACAACAGCGTCGATCCCTCATACCACGGCATGCGTTCGCTCTTATGAATCACGTTATCGCCATGCAGTGCCGAGATCGGGATAAAGGTGATGTCCTCGACCTCCAGTTTCCCCGTAAACTCCCCGAATTCACCGACGATCTCCTCGAACCGGCTTCCGGAATAACTCACCAGATCCATTTTGTTGACGCACACGACGATATGAGGTATCTGCAGCAGCGAAGCTATCGACGCATGGCGTTTCGACTGCGTGAGCACTCCTTTTCGTGCATCGATCAGTACGATCGCGAGATCGGCGGTCGATGCGCCTGTTACCATATTACGCGTATACTGTTCATGTCCGGGCGTATCCGCGATGATGAACTTTCTGCGCGGCGTGGCAAAGTAGCGGTAAGCGACATCGATCGTAATGTTCTGTTCGCGTTCCGCCCGCAGTCCGTCTGTAAGCAGCGCCAGGTTCAGTCCGTTATCCCCTCTCCCCTTGCTGGTTCGCTCCAGTTCCTGCAATTGATCCTCGAATATCTGCTTCGAATCGAAAAAGAGCCGGCCGATCAGCGTACTCTTTCCGTCGTCAACGCTCCCTGCGGTAGTAAATCGTAAGAGGTCCATGGCCGTTTAAAAATATCCCTGCAGTTTGCGGTCTTCCATGGCCGTCTCCGATCGCCTGTCGTCTCCCCGGCCTCCGCGTTCGGTAATTCGCGAAGCTGCGACTTCCGCAATTATCTCATCCGGAGTTTGCGCATTTGAGATGAATGCACCCGTGCACGTAACGTCGCCGACGGTTCGGAATCTGACGATCTTTTTCTCAACCGCCTCCCGGGGGTAGCCGTTCACGAACGGCGATGCCGCCAGCCATACGCCGTCGCGGGGAAACACTTCCCGTGCGTGCGCGAAGTACAGCGGGGGCAGCTCGATGTGTTCGCTGCCGATGTATTGCCATACATCGAGTTCCGTCCAGTTGCTGAGCGGAAAGATGCGGAAGTGCTCTCCGGCGTTCTTCCGTCCGTTGAAGATGTTCCAGAGCTCGGGACGTTGATTTTTCGGATCCCATTGACCGTACCCGTCGCGATGCGAGAAAAATCTTTCCTTCGCGCGCGCTTTTTCCTCGTCGCGTCTCCCTCCGCCGATAGCGGCATCGATGCGGAGTTCGCGGATCGTATCGAGCAGCGTGACGGTCTGCAGGGCGTTCCTGCTGGCGGCGGGTCCCGTCTCCTCAACCGCCCGGCCCTTCTCGATCGATTCCTGAACGCTGCCGACGATCAGGCGCGCCACGAGTTTCTCTACCAGCGTGTCGCGGAATTCGATCGTCTCCCTGAAATTATGGCCGGTATCGATGTGTAGCAGCGGAAAGGGCAGTTTTTCCGGATGGAAGGCCTTCAACGCCAGATGTACCACAACGATCGAATCTTTCCCGCCGGAGAACAGAATTACCGGGTTCTCGAATTGCGCCGCGGTTTCACGCAAGATGTAAATCGCTTCGTCTTCGAGTATCTTCAAATGTTTGTTTTTCATACGCCTCATTTCATTTTATCGGAGATGCAATCCGCATTCGGTTTTTCCACTCCCCCTCCATCTCCCCGCGCGCTCGTCTTCGCCGTTTGCAACCGGGGTCGTGCAGTGTATACAGCCGATGCTCGGATATCCCCGGTCGTGCAACGGATTGTACGGCAGTTCATGCGCGCGTATATAGCTCCATACATCATCTCTCGTCCAGTAAGCGAGCGGATGAATCTTGTACAACGAGTGCCGTTCATTCCACGCGATCGTCGGTACGTCTGCGCGAAACGCCGACTGTTCCCGGCGGATTGCGGTGATCCATCCCGTATACGGCTCGAGCGCCCGGTGTAGCGGTTCGACCTTTCGTATCTTACAGCAGAGATCCGGATCGCGCCCCCACAGGTTCTCTCCATGGAGCGCGGCCTGCCCGGCGAGACTCATTTCGCTCTCGAATTTCCGGAACCGAATGCCGTACCGCTTTTCGAGCCGTTCTCTGAGCGTATAGGTTTCCTCGAACAATACACCGGTATCCAGATAAAAAACAGCGACGTTGCGGTCGATCACGGTGAGCAGATCGATCAGTACGATACCGTCGGCTCCGAATCCCGTCGAGAGGACGAGTTCATGGCCGCCGAACGCAC
>CAZBUK010000195.1:0-2455 GCA_964495085.1 uncultured Ignavibacteriales bacterium | reverse complement strand
AGAGTCTCTGGGCCGGAACACGCATCAATAATAATAATCCCCGCGCGCTTGAACATCTGGATGAGATACGCAGACTCCTCCTCGACGGCAGGAACGACGAAGCGCTTGTCCTTGCGGAGAAATATCTGGTCGGCACTCCTCCGGGCATCCGCTCTTATCAAACTCTCGGAGATCTCCATATTACCTACCGGCTGCCGGATTCGCGGAGCGATGACGCGGACGGATACGCCCGGGAACTCAATCTGCAAACCGGGATAGCATCGGTCGGTTTCGGGGGGGACGGCGACCGGTATACGCGGGAAGTATTCAGCTCGGCGCCGGACGATATACTCGTCGTCCACCTCACGCGGGAGGGGAGCGAACCGATCGATATCGATATCGCACTTCACAGGGAGCGGGATGCCGTAGTGAAGAGCGTATCGGACAATGTGCTTCTTATGACGGGGCAGATCGTCGATGAGCCGGACGATTACCGGGGTCCTGGAGGGAAGCATATGCGGTTCGCTTCAATTCTATATGCCAGAAACGCCGGCGGGAACATTACCGCTGATAACGGTATGCTTCGGGCACGCGGCGTCGGCGAGTTGACGCTGCTCCTGACGGCGGCGACGGATTACAATCGGGAGATGCTGAACTTCGACCGAAGCATCGACCCCGAAAAAATATGCCGGGATATTATAGACCGGGTTGCGGATGTTGGTTATACGGAATTAAAAACGAGGCACGTGAACGATCACCGTGCACTCTTCGACCGTGTCGGACTGAAATTGGGCGGCGAACCGGTCGAAGACATCTCCACCGATGAACGCCTGCAGCGGGTGATAGACGGCGCCGAAGATAATTTCCTCGCGGAGTTGTATCTGCAGTACGGCAGATACCTCCTCATGGGCAGTTCCCGCAGTCCCGGCCGGCTGCCTGCGAATCTCCAGGGGATCTGGAACGAACATATCGACGCTCCGTGGCAGTCGGATTATCATGTCAACATCAATCTGCAGATGAACTACTGGCCTGCGGAAGTACTGAATCTTCCGGAGACCAAGCTCCCTCTCATCGGGTTGTTTGACAGGATACGGGAACCGGGCAGGGTGACGGCCCGGGAAATGTACGGCGCGGAGGGATGGACGATGCATCACCTGACCGATATCTACGGGCGGACCGGACTCATGGATGCGATCATGTGGGGGACCTTTCCTCTCGGCGCATCATGGATGTGTCTTCCGCTCTGGAGATATTACGAGTACACGATGGATGAGGAGTATCTTGCCGAAGCGATCTATCCGGTCATGAAGGAAGCGGCGGAGTTCGTTCTCGGTTTCCTCATCGAGGACGGGCAGGGACGTCTGGTAACCGCCCCTTCGTATTCTCCCGAGAATTCGTTTATCTTTGTGCCGGCAGACGCCGGCGAGGAGATGGAAATGCGGCTCACGTATGCCGCGACGATGGACATACAGATCATTACCGAATTTTTCAACACGTGCATCAGAGCCGGTGAGATCGTCGGCGACGATACCGGATTTCTCGACGAGTTGAAATCCGCTCTCCCGAAACTACCACCGGTGATGATCGGCAGGGACGGAACGATCCGCGAATGGATCGAGGATTATGAGGAGTTCGAACCGGGACACAGGCATGTTTCGCATCTCTTCGGATTGCATCCGGGAACGCAGATAACGCCGGAGACGCCGGAGTTGTTCGAAGCTGCGCGGAATACCATCGAAAAACGTCTTGTACATGGCGGAGCGCATACCGGGTGGAGCAGGGCCTGGATGATTAATTTGTACGCGCGACTGCTTGACGGCGACCGGGCGTACATGCATCTCGTGGAATTGTTCCGGCAATCGACCCTGAAGAATCTCTTCGATACGCATCCCCCGTTCCAGATCGACGGAAATTTCGGCGGAGCGGCGGGAATGGCGGAGATGCTGCTGCAGAGTCATGACGGCGTTCTTCACCTACTTCCCGCATTGCCTTCGGCATGGGATGAAGGGTATATAACCGGCCTGCGCGCCCGCGGGAATTTCGAGGTTGATATTTTCTGGAAGGACAGTATGTTGACGTCGCTCAGGATCGTCTCGAACTCCGGAAAGCCGCTGAACATACGGTACGGAGCGAATATCGTGGAGATGCCGACAACCGTGGGTGGGATCTACCGATTTGACGGGATGCTGAAACGGCGATAGTGGCTGAGTTGAAAGGAATGCCTGGCGAAGAGTTAAGAAAATGGATACCGGTAAGGTTAGCGAAGATCAAAACCACGTGAGGTCATTTTCCATTGAAAATTGATGGTAATAATCTCCGACCCTATTTTAGCAATCAAAAGCCTCAAAATTGATATTTTCACCGTCTTTCGCTATATTAAAAATCTTGTAATTCAGGGCCCTTAGCTCAGTTGGTTAGAGCAACGGACTCATAATCCGTCGGCCGTAGGTTCAAGTCCTACAGGGCCCACTAAAAT
>CAZBUK010000194.1:0-2527 GCA_964495085.1 uncultured Ignavibacteriales bacterium | reverse complement strand
GCGCTTATTTTCGCCGTACCGATGGTCCAGGTATTTATTAATTCAGCTTCGGAATCGTACACAAGCATGCCGCTCGTGCTCGCGGAAGGCGTCTCGTTCATCGCAGGATCTTTCTGGCCGCTGTTTGCTCCGATCATCGGCGCGCTCGGCGCATTCATCGCCGGGAGCAACACGATAAGCAATATGATGTTCTCGCTGTTCCAGTTCTCGACGGCGCAGAACATCGGACTGGAGACCCCATCCGCTGCGATAGTCGTTGCCTTGCAGGCGGTCGGGGGCGCCGCCGGCAACATGATCTGCGTCCATAATGTCGTTGCCGCTGCAGCGACCGTCGGACTGCTCGGCCGCGAGGGGGATCTGATAAGGATGGCATTTATTCCGATGACCTATTACGTGTTGACCGCGGGAGCGCTCGGCATGGGATTCATTCTCGGGGGATTAAATTTCTGGTTTATCGTATATGCGGCAATCGTTATTCTTTTTGTATATTATATGCTCTCGAGCAAAGGAAAGCTAAAGTCTCGAAATCGAGCGGAAGGCGATCCTGCGGCTGAATAGATCCGGCAACGCCGGATGGTCAACCTGCAGGGTGCGCGATCTTTGAATTCCGAAAAGAAAATCCGCACCGGATTTTCTAAATAACCACACTGGATCGGACGTATCTTATGCGAGTGTCTATCTTTATCAGTTGCGTCTCCGATTTTATTTACCCGAACGTCGGGAAGTCCGTCGTGCATATCCTCGAGCGGCTCGGAGTGGGGGTGGATTTTCCGGAAAATCAGACCTGCTGCGGTCAGCCCGCGTATAATTCCGGATATTTTAAAGAGACGGAAAGCGCCGCTGCCTCGATGATCCATGCCTTTCGAAACAGCGAGTATATTGTCTGTCCGTCAGGTTCATGCACCGCTATGCTGAGACATTTCTACCCCGCACTTTTTGCCGGCGACGATTCGATGCTCACCGCAGCGAGGGAGCTTGCCGGGAGAGTCTATGAATTTTCCGAATTTATGGTGGGAGTTCTGAAGAATCCCGATATCGGTGCGGTCTACCCTGCGAAGGCGACCTATCACCATTCCTGTCATATGAGCCGGGAGCTGGGGGTGAAAACGGAACCGCTCGAGCTGCTCAGGCAGGTTCGGGATCTCGAACTGGTCGATTTACCGTATGCGCACGATTGCTGCGGGTTCGGAGGGACCTTTTCCGTTAAGATGAGCGGCATATCCGTGGAGATGGTTCGCGAAAAGGCACATCATATCCGGTCGACGGATGCGGATGTTTTGGTGGGTTCCGATATGGCTTGTCTCATGAACATCGGCGGATATATGCGGAAAAACAATCAAAACATAAAGACGCTTCACGTAGCCGAACTCCTATACGAGGGGATGCAGCCGCATGAAAACAAGTAACGCACCGTTCCATACCAGGGTATCGGAGGCATTCGCTGACGAGTTCCTCCAGGACTCGCTGAAGAAAGCCCAGGAAAAACTCCGTACCGGGAAGGCCAACAGCTATCAACCGCTCGGCGACATTGAAGCCTGGCGCCGGAGAGCCGAAGCCGTTCGGCGGCATACCGTCGAGAACCTCGACTATTTTCTGGATATGCTCGCGACGAAGATCGAAGAGCGGGGAGGGAAAGTCTTTTTTGCGAACGATGCCGAAGAGGCTTCCGGATACGCGGCGAATCTGCTCCGGACGAACGACGTAAAGAGCGTGGTCAAATCGAAATCGATGATCTCCGAGGAGATACACCTCAACCGGAAACTTGAATCCCTCGGCATAGAGGTCGTGGAGACGGACCTCGGCGAATATATCATCCAACTGGCCGGCGAAACCCCTTCCCACATTATCGTGCCGGCAATTCATAAGAACAGACGTCAGATCGCCGAGCTGCTCTCGGTTGTCGCCGGCCGGAATCTCCCCGACGATCCTCCAGGGCTGTATCAATTTGCACGCAAGGTTCTCCGTGAAAAATTTCTCAAAGCGGATGCGGGAATCAGCGGATGTAATTTCGCGGTTGCGGAGACCGGTTCGCTCGTGCTTGTCACCAACGAAGGGAACGGACGGTTTACCACCTCTTATCCGAAACTGCATATCGTCATGATGGGGATGGAGCGGATCGTTCCGAGGTGGGAGGATCTCGACGCTCCCTTGACGCTGCTGCCGAGGGCGGCGACGGGACAGAAGATCACTACCTACCTGACGACCATCCACGGCCCGAGGAAAGGGGATGACCTCGACGGACCCGAGGAACTCCACTTTGTCATTGTTGATAACGGCCGTTCGAACGCGCTCGGAACGAAGTATCAGGAGATCCTGCACTGCATCCGGTGCGGCGCGTGCCTGAATGCATGTCCCGTATACAGGCACATCGGCGGCCATGCATACGGCAGCGTCTACAGCGGACCCATCGGGGCGGTTCTGACGCCGGTTCTCAGCGGGTTCGACGAATGGAGCGAGCTCCCGTATGCGTCATCGCTGTGCGGCGCCTGTACCGAAGCATGTCCGGTGCGCATACCGCTGCATGAGA
>CAZBUK010000193.1:0-2649 GCA_964495085.1 uncultured Ignavibacteriales bacterium | reverse complement strand
CTTTGGAGCGATCGCGAACCGGTAAACTAAAATTTGTGGTATCCGAAATAGCCGAGGGGAAGATCGAACCTCATGAAGTTAAATCCTTAGACCTTCACCGATAGATTATCAGGATTACGTGAAGAAATACTTAGAAACGGTTATTCATATCCTGAGGCATTTCGGTTTCTCATGGCTTATCTACCGCTTTTGGTACGCGTTTCAAATCAAAAGCGGTATTTTACGTTTTCGCATCCCCGGAACAGCGTGGAATTCCTACGATGTACGCAATCATTCTCCGGGTCTCGACGGATCCGATGTATATGAGCGAATACGGCAAACATTTCCGGATAAATTTTTCTTTAAATCAGACGGCATTCACATTTTCGAAGGATTGCTGAAAAATTTCCCGGATCCCCGGTTAACAGAAAGGGTCTCGAATTTAGCGAACGGCAATCTAACCTTCTTCTCAAAATCTGTTATGAATACCGGCTTTCCTCCCGATTGGTTCGTTAATTCTCAAACAAACCATAAGATGCCGCACGACCTTCATTGGAGCCGTATCGGGGATTTCGAATATGGGGATATAAAAATTGTCTGGGAGCCGAGCCGCTTCGGATTCGTTTTCGATCTTGCCAGAGAGTACACGCGCACAAAGGATGATCGGTGCGCAGAGATGTTCTGGATGATTGTCGACGATTGGATGAAAAGTAATACGCCGAACTGCGGCCCGAACTGGAAGTGCGGACAGGAATCGACGTTCCGGATGATGGCGTGGGTCTGGGGTTTGAGCGCGTTTCTCGAACATAGAGCTTCAACGCGGAAACGTATGACCGATCTTCTCAGCATGATTTACTTTTCTGGATTCAGGATTGAGAAGAATCTTTCGTACGCGCTGAGCCAGAGGAACAATCACAGCATCAGTGAAGCCGTCGGCTTGTGGACGATCGGCATTCTCTTTCCGGAATTCCGGAACTCGGCGCGATGGAAAGAGAAGGGTAAAAGGTTGATCGAAAAACTCAGCGGAGAGCTGATTCATGACGACGGGTCGTTCGTCCAGAACTCTGTTAACTATCACCGGCTGTTGCTGCACGATCTGCTCTGGGCGCTCAGACTCGGCGATCTGAACGATGAACCGTTCACGGAGACCGTACGGGAGCAATTCAGGAAAGCGTTTGAATTTCTTTACCGCCTTTGCGATCCCTCGACGGGTTTACTCCCAAACTATGGCGCCAACGACGGCGCACTTATCCTTCCTCTGAGCAATTCGGATTATCGCGATTATCGACCTGTACTGCAGGCATGTCATTATTATCTCTTCGCAACCCGATGCTTCGAAGCCGGGCCCTGGGATGAGGATCTTCTCTGGCTGTTCGGTCCGGAGGCGCTCAACTCTGAAATAGTCCCGAAACAATTGAAAAACCTGACCGCTGAAGTGAGCGGTTATTATACGATCCGCACCGATGAGGGGATGGTTTTTCTTCGATGCGGGCGTCATAAGACGCGGCCCGGCCAGCAGGATATGCTCCATTGCGATATATGGTGGAAAGGCCGGAACATTGTGATAGATCCGGGCTCTTATAGCTATAATGCTCCTCCGCCTTGGGAGAACGGACTCGGACAGACGATCTATCACAATACGGTATCCGTAGATGGAATGGGGCAGATGGATAGCTATGGAAAATTCATGAGTTTTCCATGGGTTCAGGGAACCTTGATACGGAGAAGCTACAGCGAACCAACGCGTGCGTGGTATCTCGAGGGGACTCATAACGGCTATGAACGTTTGAAACACCCGGTCAGGTACTCCAGAGGTGTTCTGATTCTTCACCAGGATATTGTAATAGTTGTCGACCGTCTGGCCAGTGTCTCACCGCATGCATACCGTCTGCATTGGCTTCTGAACGATTTCGAATATACTTACGATCCATCCTCCTGTTCCATTCGTCTGAATATCGACGATATCGGGTACAGTTTGTTTGCGGGAGTAGTCCGCGGGAGTTCCGTTTCGACGCTTGTCCGCGGAGATGAACGCTCGCCCCGCGGATGGCAGTCGGCCTACTATAACCATAAAGAACCCGCACTCTCCTTCGATCTGGTGACTGAAAATACCGAAGCGATGTTCTATTCGGTCCTCGGTCCGGGAATATCGAATGTGGTATTGGAAGAAAACACGCTCCGTATCACCGCCGGCGAGGAAACTCTCTTCGTGAAGATCGGGGGGGCTGTGTTGGCGGAGGTGGTTGGTGGCTTGGGGGGGAAGGCAGAAGACAGAAGTCAGAAGTCGGAGATCAGAGGCCGAGAACACAATTTATACTCAACTCTAAGTAAGTCATCCGAGTTTCGAATTCCGAATTTCGGATTTCGAGCTTCTGACCACTGATCTCTGACATCTGACTTCAGACTACTGTCTTCTGTCTCCTGACTCCTGTCCACTGTCTCCTTTCTCCAAAGAATTTCCAAAACAATCAGAAAAACATGCACATCCTCTACTATCACTTATATTTCAATACCCGTAATGATTCATCGGGAACCAGATCATACGAAATGGCCAGGCGGTTGGTAGAGCGTGGTCATACGGTAACGATTGTCTGCGGATCACGAAAAGGTATATTAAATTTCGAAGGCGTTGTGAGAAAAGGGTATAAATATGGGACGATTGAAGATATC
>CAZBUK010000192.1:0-2651 GCA_964495085.1 uncultured Ignavibacteriales bacterium | reverse complement strand
AGATCGATTATCAGCTTCGCGAAGGAGGGATGGTAAGCCTGAAGGTTTATGACATCATCGGACGAGAGGTAGCGCGTCTGGTTGACGAGCACAAAGAAGCGGGATATTACTCCGCGCTGTGGGACGCCGCTTCGCTCGCCAGCGGCGTGTATATATATCGTTTAACGGTTTCCGGCGATGCGGGCGAGATATTTATAAATAAGAAAACTATGCTGCTGCTGAAATAGGGCCATTTGTCCTCTTTCTCATTCCAATGTCTCTAACATTTCATCGCCGAAGCGGCATTGCCCAGTGCCGCTTCGGATTTTTTCCCGCCATTACATGGATAAGTTGTAGAAGGGCCCGAGGCGACCCGTAATCGCCTCGTCGCCTACCCTTCCCAATGCTTCCCCCCAAAACGTTCTGCCACCGTGAGCGTATTCTGCATGAGCATGGCAATCGTCATAGGTCCCACGCCACCCGGAACCGGGGTAATATAACCGGCAACCTCTTTCGCGGAATCGAAGTGCACGTCCCCCGTCAAACGGTAGCCGTTTTTCGCCGAAGGATCGTCAATCCTGTTGATGCCGACATCTACTACGACAGCGCCCGGCTTTATCATATCGCCCGTTATCATTTCAGCTTTCCCTGCAGCGGCTATCAATATATCGGCCTGTTTGGTATAAATTGATATATCTTTTGCCGCGGTATGACAGAAAGTGACGATTGCATTAGCCCATTTCTTTTTCTGCATCAGCATAGCTCCGATCGGTTTTCCGACGATATTGCTCCTGCCGACGACTACCACGTGCTTACCCGCCGGATCGATATCGCTTCGAATCAGCAGCTCCTGGATACCGGCGGGGGTACAGGGACGGAGAGTGTCCAAACCGATACTCAGTTTCCCGACGTTGACGGGGTGGAATCCGTCGACGTCCTTCTCCGGGCGAATCGATTCGATCACCGCCTGTTCGTCGATGTGTCCAGGAAGCGGCAGCTGCGTGAGAATTCCGTGAATTTTCGGATTGCTGTTGAAACGGTTAATAAGGGCGATGACTTCATGCTGCGATACCGACGACTGCAGGACTTCGGTAACGGAATAGAATCCGGCTTCCTCGCACGCCTTGCCCTTCATCTTCACATAAACCTGGGAGGCCGGATTCTCGCCGACCAGAATGAAGGCTAGTCCCGGGGTATACCCGTATTTCGACTTATATTCCTGCGTCGCGAGCCTGACCTCTTCTCTGACCTTCCTACCGATCTCTTTACCGTCGATAATTACAGCCGGCATATTCTGCTCCTGAACGTTCCGGGAATCTGAAAAAGCGAGCCGGGTGAGCCCGCTCAGAATGCGGGGAAAATGATCTGCTCCGTCTTCATCGTCTTTCCCGTCTCTCCGTTTACCTCGAGATAAATTCCACACAGACGGATATCGTGCGATGCGATCTCGTACTTATAGGGAGTCTGATGTATAAATCTTCGGATCGCGATCTCCTTTTTCATGCCGAGTACGGAATCGTACGGACCCGTCATACCGGCGTCGGTGATATACGCAGTTCCTTCGGGGAATATCCTCAGGTCTGCGGTAGGGGTGTGTGTATGCGTACCGATCACCGCGCTGACCTTCCCATCGAGGTACCAGGCCATCGCAAGCTTCTCAGCCGTTGCCTCGGCGTGAAAATCGACAACGATAATACCGGTTTGCTCGCGGATACGATGGAGCGCCCATTCGGCAGCTTTAAACGGACAGTCGATCGGCGGCAGAAACGTTCTCCCCTGCAGATTGAGAACCCCGACCTTCGGGAGTCCGGGAAGCTCAAGTATCGTATAACCGAATCCCTGGTTTTCCTTCGGGTAGTTCAACGGACGGAGGATCCGGGATTCCCTGCCCAACAATTTCCGGGTCTGCCATTTATCCCAGATATGATTCCCGCCCGTGATGACGTGAACTCCCAGAGAGAACAATTTCGAGGCATCCTGATCGAGTATCCCCTTGCCGTCGGAGAGATTCTCACCGTTCGCTATGCAGACGTCGATTTTATATTTTTCGAGATAACTTTTCAAGAGCGTTTCGGTGATATCGAGACCGGGTTTACCGACTATATCGCCGACGAATAGAATGTGAACAGGTGCAGGCAAATGTACTCCGGGGAATGTGTGTGTTCGGGGCGAGCTGAGGACCGATTTATCTGCTCGCGACAAGAATGTGTAAATGTACGAAAAGCAGCTTCAAAAAGAAAGCAAATCCGCGAGCACTAACGGGGGCTGTTCGAGTCCGCGCTCGGTTAAAAATCCGGCGACAAGGTTACCCGGCGTATATTCGAAAAGATAATAATTCGATCGGCTTCTTGCGTGAAGCTCGGGAGTCGATCCATCCGGTAGCGCCGCGTATGTTCGAACAATGTTATGGTCCGGCAGGCTATCGGTAATCTTCAGAGTTTCCGCGACGACGTAATACGGTTTGCCGAAATATCCCGAAAGGATTGCAAGCTGGCGGCAGCCGGTCTTTCCGAGAAAGACGCCGTCATATCCGACACTGTCCGCGCCGACCAGTATCACATCCGAACGATCGACCGCCTCGGCCATGAGAGTATCGGGGTAGAGTTCTACCGGAATACCCGTCGAGGAGTAAACATCGGCGGCGGTCACTCCCTCGCCCCCCGGCTGCGATT
>CAZBUK010000191.1:0-2653 GCA_964495085.1 uncultured Ignavibacteriales bacterium | reverse complement strand
CTTCTCGCTTCCCCTCGCAGCCTCACCCCCAGTCCCACCTGCCCCGCCAAGGCGGGGTCTCCGCAAAAAGCGGAGAGGGGGGTTGGGGGTGAGGCTGTCATAAAACATTTACTCAATCCGGAACCATGCAAATCTTCAATCCCACTGACCTCTGATCTCCGACCTCCGACCTCTGTCCCCTAAAGAGGCCGTGCCGGTACACCCGCGACAGTAATACCATCCGGTACATTCCTGACGACAACGGAACCCGCGCCGGTAATCGAGCCGCTGCCGATCTCTATCGAGTGAATTACCGACGTCCCGATTCCTATCGTGCATTCATCCCCGATCGTCGAATTACCGCCCACGGATACTCCCGGAGCGAGCGATGCATACTGTCCGATTCGCACATCGTGTCCGATCGAACAATTCATGTTCAACGTTACAAAAGAACTCAAATGAACGCCGGTATTTACCGTTGTACCCGGATATATAATGACTCCTTCCCCGATGACAACATCGTCCGCGATCCAGGTGTTCGGATGGATGATGGGCGGAAAACTCGTGCATCCGCTTGAGCGTAGCCGGTCGACGAGGTTGTGTTTAATGCGGGGATCGAAAACAGTGACGCACACCGCTCGGTCGCAGTGTTCCTTCAACCAGGAAACATCTCCCAAAACGGGAACGTTCTTTATGTGTGATGGAAGCTGCTGAGGGTTGTCGTCTATGAATCCCGCTGCTCTCCACCGTTCCCCTCTGGCATTGATATCGCGAAGCGCCTGGAGTATATATCTGCCCACGCTGCCCGCGCCGTAAATTATCAGATCTTCCATCCGGACATCTCCTTATCTGAGTCTTGCAATAACTGTCCGCCCTAACAAGCGAATGATTTTTTCTTTCTTTATACCTGCATAGTGACGCGTCGATCGCAGCGTGTCATCCGATGCGAGCCAAACACCATATGCGTTTACGATTTTACCGGATAACAATTGTATCCACCGATCGGCAATTGTTTCCCGGGTATATTTCTCCGCTTTACGATACCCGGCTTGCACGATCGAATCGTAATAAACGGGGTCGTCCCGCAATCTGATTATTGCGTCCAACATCTCGTTCTTGCCGGTCACCCGGATGTAATCCTTTCCGGGTGTCCCTACCTGCCGGTATGCAGAATCGTTGCCCCCGATGAATGGAATTCCCGCATGCCAGGCGTTGATCAGTTTGCTCGGCGGAAGATAATTGTAGGACTCGCGGTTAAAGCTCCTTATTCCGAGCAATATATCCACCTCCGATAGATCGTTCCAGGAAGGCTTTCGCAGAAACCTGAACTGTAGTCCATGCTGTACCAGTTCGTCCCTCCAGTAGTCCAATCTTTTAGTGTGTGAACCGAACACGCCTATTCGCGCAAATTTTGAACGGATTCTTCCACTTCTATCGGAGAGTTGATTCGGTCTGCCCGCATACGCAACGCACTTTACCCGCTTTCTATCTTTATTCCTTGATGTCAGCCCCGGCTGCGGCCAGAGGGGCATCCAATAGCTCGTCCCCCTCCGAATCTGGGATTGATTCTGCACTATATGAAATTGCGCCCATGCAAGATATCTATACTCGCCGGTTATCGATACGGTAAAAACTGGCTTCTTCGGCGGTATGGTTCGAAGATACTGGCTGTGACCGATGTTTATTGCACCCGGGAGCGTCTTGTTTGAACATGATACGGCAAGTCCATTTCGTTCAAGCATCAGATATGCCTGAAGCGTCCAGTTCAGACTCGCACTCTGAAAAATGTGGACATCGCGGTCGATATCGGCTGTACGAAGCTGCTCAAGGTGATTTTCGTCCCGTGACGGGACAATAAAATTGAATATCATCGATGACGTTGGTCTACGTTCGTTCCGGATTTTCTCTGCCGATCCTGTACACTTCCCGACACCGCTCTTACCTTTTCAAATACCTGCCTGCTCCGGCATAGAGCTTACCGGTTCGATGGATCGATTTTTCAATCATCGTTTTTGAAATAAAGGCAACGCTTTTTCTCAGTCCGCTGCGCTCGCGCCAATCCCTGTAGAGCGGCAAAACTTTATAATCGAGTATATTCATCCAGTATCCGGCTATATTCTCTAAGGTGTAGGGGGCCGCACTGTCAGACCCGTTTCGCACGAGGGATTCGTAGAGCGTCCGATTTTCTTTCAACGAAGCCAGGGCCTGCATCGCTTCATATCTTGATTGTACACGGAGATAATCAATTCCCGGTTTACCTACCTGTATATATGCCGAGTCGTAACCGCCTATAAAGGGAATACGGGCATGCCAGGCGTTGAGCAATTTAGTCGGAGGCAGATATGTATACTGCTCGTCGTCGAAACTCCGGATACCGATCAAGATATCGATATCGGATAGATCGTTCCAGTCGAGCGGCGTCAGCAACCTGAATTTCAATCCGACGCTCGCCGATGCCCTAGTCCAGAATTCAACTGCTGAATCTTTCCGGTTGAAAAATCCGAATCGCGCAAGATGAGATCGCCAACGACTATTTCTGTGCGTAAGTTGAGTCGTACGTCCCGCGAAACCGACCGTATGCACCTCGCTTCGCGATTCGTCGCGGGGAATCAGTCCCGGCTGCGGCCAGTGCGGAATCCAGAATTTATTTTCCCCGTTTTCCTGTAATCGGTTT
>CAZBUK010000190.1:0-2716 GCA_964495085.1 uncultured Ignavibacteriales bacterium | reverse complement strand
CCGTCATTCTCATCATCCGGGCATACAATGAATCCGATCCGGCGACAGGCAAGCCCTGTTCCCGAATCAGAAAATAATTATCGAGATTTGACACGATCTCAGCAGGCAGGTTTTCAGTATCCAAATTGTCGAGAAGATGTTCGATAGAAGAGATAAATTCGTCCGAATAGAGCGACGGGTCTGCTTTTAATACCTCGGAAAATAAGCCCAGCGAGGTAATATAGAACGCACTGCATGTACCGGTGTTCGTTTCGTGCTCGAGATCTCCCTGCAGCTTCATCAGTTCGGCAAGAAATAAACATTTTTCTAATTGAAGTTCTCCACCCGGGCGAAGGAAAACAAGTATTCCGGGGTACCCGAACGCTGCAAGTATTTCGGGACTCAGACCCATAAGTCTGTAACCGCTCTGAATTTCGTGTCTCATCTCTTCCGGATTGTTGAGATTCTTTGAGAGAATAATTTTCGCAAGTACCGCAATGAATTGCTGTATTAACCGCAGTATGTAATCCTGTTGTATCATCGAGCATCTTTCCCGGAAGGCTATATGCCATGCAGCATCGATTCGATCGTAGTGCATCGATCATCATACTTTGCACCCGGAACCGATATGAGGATTAATTCACAACTCTTATGGATTTCCCGAATCTCACGACCACGACATCGAGGGCTTGTCGATGAGTCTTCTTATGAAAGCTATCTGGCCAATGTGATACATTTCGTGGTTGAGTAAAAACTCAATTCCTTCGAAAATAGAATTGCCCGTGTGAGGAAATTTTTTCCCCGATCGCTCCGCAAGCTGCTCGGTTGTAAGGTTGTTTAACTGACGGTATACTTTTTCGCCGATCTGCTCCCAATATAACTCGATATCCCGAATCGGAGGTAATTCGATAATATCGTCTAGCGATTCGGCATGTTCGAGAATCCCGGTATACGGATGTGCGGCTTCGATCCCAGCGATGCTTGCGAGCATAGATCTGCAATCGAGTGTATGAAGGGCGATAAATGAGATATTATTCAATCCGGGAGCTATCCGCCGGCGGGCTTCGTCGTCGTTCAGGCCGTAGAGACTATTCTTCAGAAGTGTCGTATTTCGTCGGCATGATCCGCTCAGAACGGCCGGGGCAATCACATCAACGGTATGACGGTGTATAGTCATTTTCTTTCTGCTTTATACACCGATTGCATTTTTTTTATATTAGCGTACGATTCCGGAATATCAGACATGGGTATGTATAGCTCGTATCGGACTATTAGAATAGGGAAAAAAAGTACGCCGTTTCCTCGCTGCGCAGTTCCGAATATCTTGTTTATACGGTTACCGGGAAACGGCATCGGGTAGATCTTCACATGGGTCAATAATGCATAATATACGAACTTGGCTATAATATGCAACCGTATCACCCATGATTAAATAGAATTACTATGCGTCTTCACTTCATTTGATTTGAAGCAGGGACAGATAATCAAAAAACGGCGATATTTCCATGACGGGGGGAATGACTCAACGTACCGCAGGTTCCAGAAGCGTAATACGCTCATAGACGGTGTCGAGCTCGGCGCGAATACCTATCGGCAGCGTCATTTTATTTACAATATGACCGAACGACATGCCGTATATGACTGGTATGCCGAGCGGATACAGTCTATCGTATAATACGTCTTGCAGCGAAAAAGATTGTTGAAACGCCGGTTCGATGAGTCTCGGCTCGCAATCTCTGAACACACCGAGTAAGATGCCGGATACATTATCAAGTTTTCCGGCCTGGATTAATTGCGTCAACATCCTGTCGATACGGTAAGGTTCTTCCCTGATTTCCTCAATGAAGAGAAGTTTACCGGTCAGATCGAGATCGTATTGTGTGCCGATCAGCGAAACGATGATTGAAAGGTTTCCGCCGATCAATTCGCCCGATGCTTTCCCGCTCCGTATCGTTCTTCTTCGATATGCGACCCCCATATTCTCTTCCAACGCATTTTCAACTACGGTTGTATCACATACCTCGATTAGCACCCGCCGCATGTTCCTTACCGTGTATTCGTTCAGGGTGGAATTTCCGACGAATCCATGGAACGTTACCAGACCGGTCTTGGCGTACAGTCCGTAGGAGAGCGCGGTTATATCGCTTAGACCAACGAGAACCTTCGGATTATCGCGTATCACATCAAAGTTGAGGTACGGGAGAATTCTTGCGCTGCCGTACCCGCCTCGCATACAAATGATACCATGTACATCCGGCCGTTTGAACATATCTTCCAGTTCCGATGCCCGCATCGCATCGGGACCGGCAAAGTATCCATGCGATCTCAGAATATTCGCACCGAACACAACCCGGAATCCACGCTCTTCCAACTTCCCGACAGCTTGTCCAAGATCGTCCTCGGAGATGTAACCAGCCGGAGCCACCAGACCCAGGGTATCCCCTTCTTTTAATCGGGGCGGTTTAAGAACATCTCTTGAGGCTACCGGGATACCTCTTGTATCCGATAACGACTGTAGCGTTGCGATTGAGGCGGCCGCCGTAACGGTACCGCATTTCCTTATGAATGTTCTTCGTTCCATAAACGATATTTTCCAGGTATATCCTGTTCACTTAATAAAATCTGTTTGCGGGATGGCTCAACATTCTATAAAATCTCACATCTCTCCAAAATAAAATATAAAGAATTTTGAATGATTCAGGTCCACCAAGCCGAAATCGTAGGGGTTGTGGGGTGG
>CAZBUK010000189.1:0-2773 GCA_964495085.1 uncultured Ignavibacteriales bacterium | reverse complement strand
CATAAACGGATATCGCGTGCTCGAGGAGCCGATTCTCGATCATCTGCCCGGCGACCATCTGATAGACGACCATATTTGCGGGATCGGAATCGATCGCCGATTCCCATGAACGAAATGCCTCGTCTCTCCGCTCGGCGCGGTAGTACATCGTTCCGAGGAGACTTTTCAGGTTTACATCGAGCGGATTCTTATTCAACCGCGCTTCCGTCAGTCCGATGGCAAGATCGTATTCACGGAGCTGCACGAGGTTCTTTCTGTAGCCGTCGAAATAGGTGAAGTTCTCAGGTTCGCGTCCGTACAACTCCTCGAACAGACGCAGCGCGTTCCGATAGTCGCCGGCGCGTTCATACGACTGAGCCATTCGAAGCAAGTTTCTTTCCTCAGGCTGCGTCTGACCCATGAGCGGTGCAGCGATTGTCGTTAATAACAGACATAGAAATATAATAGGCAGCGTCCTCATCTCACATAATTCGTTGTAGTGGGAAAAAAATATGATAACCGGAGCGGCCGGTACATGCGGTCTCCCCCCTGACGAAACAATACGATAATATATTAAACACACCTCTCTTTTCAAAAGTTTGCAGAATATGAAAAATTCCCCTATTTTTTCACTCGTATATAGTTGAAGGATCATTCACTTGAGAAGGAACCTCTGTTTTTACAGATGACGAAAGAGATAGCGTTATTAGTTATTTCCGAGATGGGTATAGGCGACGGGCTGACGCTTATTCCCGTTCTGAGCGCGTTGAAGGAGATGAAGCCTGATCTCAGAATCGAAATGATCTCGCCCGGCCTGTACCCGATCGCCGGGAATTTTAAACCGATCGTATCGATCATCGATCCCGACACCCCCTTCAAGGATAATCATGACAGACACGCCTGGCTGGCCTCGCGGGGATATACTTATGTCTGGAATACTGAAAACGAAAAATCGCCCTGGCGATCCGTCATTGAAGCTGCGAACAATCCGTTGTGGATTTCGGCTCCGCCGCACCGGACATGGAAGCGGAAACATATCCTCGATATCCGCCTCGAACAGATACGCCTTCTGTTCCCTGATCTTTCCGGTTATCCGCCGCTTACCCTCCGACTGACCCCGGAGCAGGAAGCCGTTAAAAGCAGATTCGCCTCCCTTCACAACCGGACTCCGAATCTGATCGGAATTCATCCGGGCGCAAAGGACCGGACGAAAATCTGGACGCTGGATAAATTCGTCGCCACGGCGACTCTCCTATCAAAAATTCCTTCGACCCGCGCGGTCTTCTTTCTGCATCCCGATGAAGCAGCCATATTCAGACAAAATTACGTTGAAGCTTCGACACAGTTCGAGATTGTCGAAGATCCGCTGCCGGAGGCTATCGCAAAACTTGCCTCCTGCAGTCTTTTTATCGGTAACGACAGCGGCTTCTATCATGCGGCTTATGCGCTCGGTCTTCCGGTGATCGGGATCTATCGGGGTCCGAGCAACAAACGAATCTGGGCTCATCCCTCCCCCCGGTCGCGCAATATCTCTTTCTATCTACCCGGCGTCGTTCGAAAACACTGGAGACGTTTCATCACCGTCGACAAGGTATTCAAGGCCGCGGAGGAGCTCTTGTACAACGCTTCGCGGCCGCACGTGGTGCGGAACGCATCCTGAACGGTATCCGAGAAATCCGTACATCCTGATTGGAAAGGATGCAGGTCACCCGAGCGCGACTTCCCAATGCACCTTAGAAAACCGACATTTTCTCACCGGCAAACTTGAGCTCAATTGACGGTACTCTTCCCTTCAAGCCGCTATTTTCTTATATTGTCTCGATTGGATCAAATTGCAAATAACGGGAGAGATACGACGTGATGGGTCGATGTTGCCTGAGCATTCTTTTATTGCTCCTCATTATAGCGACGACTGACGCTTCGGTCGACACGTTGCAGGCCGGTGATGCCGACAGCGCTGCAGTCGCCGAATTTCAGTTCGCCGTCCGGCTCTACAACGATGCGTTGTACGATCTCTCACTCGAACATTTCCGGCGCATCATGGAAACCGCGCCGGCAACACCGCAGGGTATCGAGTCGCGCTACTATCTCGGATTGATATACAGAGCGCTCGGCCAATCCGACAACTCACGGATGACCCTGCAGACTTTTGCGCTGACTTTTCCGGACCATCCGAAAGCGCCCGATGCCTGGTGGACCGTATCGGAGATATTTACAGAATCCGGCCGCCACGCCGATGCCGGAGTGACGCTCGAGCGGCTGCTTCAGTTTCACCCCGAACATCCGATCGTCCCGAAAGCGCTCTACGAGGCAAGCAACCGTTTTGAACAGTCCGGCGATTCGAAACGGGCGGAGGAGTTCATCACACGCATCCTGCTCCGCCACAGCGACTCCGACCTTACTCCGCAAGCCCGGCTGAGGTACGGTGAATTCCGGCTCCGGAACGATGACTATGAAAGCGCTCGTGCGGTATTCAGGCGCGTCATAGCCGATCTGCCCGCTGCCGCGGTAGACCCCGGTTCCCAGGAGATGCGGGCGCAGGCACGATTCGGAATCGCACGCTCCGTTCAAATGCTGGGATATGTCGAACAGGCAGACAGCGAATACGTTCTGGCCTATGAAGGGCGCGGCCTGGCATATTGGGAGCTCGGCCGCCATCAAGAGGCCGTCGTCGATTATCAGGCGGCCGTCGATGATCTTGACCGCGCGATCGCCGCAGGACAATGCCAAACTCCGCCGAAAATGTTGGCGAGTTGGTTCTCCAAACGAAGTGCGGCCCGCTATCTCCTAAAAC
>CAZBUK010000188.1:0-2806 GCA_964495085.1 uncultured Ignavibacteriales bacterium | reverse complement strand
GATATACAAGAGAACGCAGGGACACCTCCTCTCCCCATGCGTAACCGATCTTCCGGCTGATATCCAGGCTTTTTTTTCGATAGGAATAAATGAAGGAGAGCGCCCGCTTCGATGCGTTTGCCAGCGAGGAGAGGAAATAATAACTGTCGGCGAGTCCGATCTGATCGCCTATTTTGTTTCTAATGTCGAACGCTTCCAGCTGATGGGCCAACGCCTTATGCCAGTTATACCGTTCGTTATAAATATGTCCGATATTGCTGAGCGTCGTCGCTTCACCCTGCCTGTCTCCGATCGATCTATACAGTTTGAGAGCGGGAAGATAATATCTCGCCACTGCCGTCTCCCCGTCGCCGTCATACCAGTGGAGCACGCCGATTTGCCGCATTGCATCGGCCTGTATCTTTATGTTTCCGGTCGACTCTGCCAGATGAAGAGCTTCCCGCTGCCGTTCCATTGCATCGGGATAACGAAGCCGGTGAAACTCGATCAATCCGAGCAGGTGATGAATTGCCGCCGTCGTAGCCTGATCGTTCACAACGACCGATTTCCGATTCAGCTTTTCAAGCAGGTCCGTAGCGGTATCGAGATCTCCGAGAAAGATGCGGGCTTTTGCGTCCCCGAGCGTGACCAGTACGTACTGCTCATAATCGACCGGAGAAACGGATGAAAGTATACTATGTGCGTCCTTCAGTTCACCGAGGGTGAGCAGCAGACCGCCGTACCAGATTGAATCCTCCGCGGCAAGGTTTCCCGCGAGGGCAAGCGGCGCAATGCAGCGCTCTGCTTCGCGTGGGTCCCAATTCCGCAGCAGGCTCTTTGCATGTTCGAGGCGAACATGTTTCGGTACGGGGAGATGGACGCACCAATGGAATTGAAAGAGGAGGATCGCCGATAGGAGGAGCAACAATCCGACGACCGTCGGGATTATGATCTTATGGCGCATAGGTAAATACGTTGATTCCCGATTGAACAACACCATCGTCGATAAATACCGCGTCGACCCGCCAGAGGTACCGGTGCCGGGCGGCGAGTCCGATCTCCGAACCTGCAATCAACGTGGTTTCCATCGTCGCGGTTTCGAACAGGAGCGTTCCGTTTTCATCGAATAAACTGAACCGGTACGACACGGCGCCCGGCATATGATGCCATTGGAAGTCGAATGACGATTGTGAAATGATGCTGCCGTCCCCCGGATTGATCGTTGTGACGGATCGTTCGGAATACTCGATGCGAAAGCGGTCCGGAGGACCGTTCATGTCCGGAGGTGCGATGATCGCGTAATAATAAATCGCCGATCCCGTAATGAGCAGTACCGAGCATGCAAGCGCGAGTCTGGCGGCGCCGGCGAATTTGCGGTGCGGCGGGGCCGGTACCCGCGGCCGGGCGAGACGTTTCGCCCGTTCCAGGACGCCGGTGTTGATGTCGGCCGGTTCTTGTTCTGCGGATGCCTTCATCAGCCGGTAGGTGACCGCAAATCTGCCGGCGCAAACGGAACAACTCGCGAGATGCGCGTGCACGCGCTCTCTCTCAACGTCTGATATTTTTCCTTCAAGGAATAAAATCAATACGCCGTCTTCAGGATGGTTCGACACAGGTTGCCCCAGGAAGTATTATGATCGCGATGGGAATTATGCCCCGCTCCTTTCATGCATATTACACGGACAGGCTTGCTGTTTTTAGCGCCCGGGCGTCCGGGCAGAACGTTTTCGGAGATGCGCCAGCGCCCGATTGACGATATCGTACACGCGAAACTGCGGAGTTATCCTGAGCGCTTCCGCAATTTCCGGAGCGCTCATGTCCTCCCAGAACCGAAGACGAAGCACGAGCCGTTCTTCGTCCGTAAGTTCAGACATCCAGAACTCTAACCGATCGATGAATGCATCGTAGGTATGACTCGAATCTGCGACATCTCCCGATAAATTCGAAGGATCGACGGCGATAAATACGGGAGGGACGGAGGCTCTCCGGAACTCTTCATGCCGTTGCGTCAGAGAACGTTCGATCCGTTCGATGATCTCGCCGACAGTTTCGCCGTTCGATCCGCCCGAACCATCGATGAGCGCCTGGACCTCCTCCGGAGACATTCCTCTCCAGTAGTAGAGTTCGAAAACCCGCCGGTAGAGCGGCGTCATACGCGTAAGCGTTTTCGGGTATCTCCTTCGGGGATGAGTCTTCCGGTATGCGTCGATGCAGAGATTATGGACGACGGTTGCGAGCCACGTCGAAAATTTCGGCGGATTGGTTCCGTATTTCGTTTTAAACTTGCTGAGCCGGGCGAATTCGTTCTCCGCGAGTTTCGTGCAAACGAACAGGTACTTTTCCATCGCCTCATCGCGGTCCCGTTCGAATTCCCAAATCAGTTTCAGGATCAATCCCGAATACCGCCGGAGAAATTCCTCCCAGGCGAACGCGGCCTGTTTCCCGCCGGAGAGAAGTTTCGATAACAGGGAAGTATCGCTGAGTAATCGATACAGCGGATGCGCCACGATCTGCCTCGCCTCCCGCTCAGTCATGGTTTGAAATGGGTCGACCGCTCCGGGTAATCCGGCGATGCTAAATCAAACGGGCGCCGTCGGGGGATTGACTGCATCCGGAATTCGACCGGCAATCCTGCTCCGTGCTATACACCGGAAAAATCGGATCGGTTGACATCGGGAAGCTAAAAATTTATTGATTCAGAAGCAATAAACGTGCAAACACCGAATCCGCTTGCCCAATCGCCAGGCCCGGCCGGAACGCGCCGGGCGCCCCAGATCATCCGCGGTTATGTAAAAAGTCCGCTTCAGCAACTTTACGATTCACGGCA
>CAZBUK010000187.1:0-2875 GCA_964495085.1 uncultured Ignavibacteriales bacterium | reverse complement strand
TGATGCAGTGTGGTGGTTTAGAAAAGATGGACCCCACCTTCTTTACCCGAAAGAAGTGGGTACCATCTTCTTGTCGAGGGAAGGATATAATTAATCGAAGTCTGTTGCTTTCTTGATGCAATGTGGTGTTTTTAAAAAGATGGACCCCACTTTCTTTCCCCGAGTGAGGTGGTTTTGAAAAGATGGACCCCACTTGGTCCACTTAGTCTAGATAGTTATTACCACGTTGCCGATTTTTTGATGTTGTTCGACGTATTTTGTGGCTTCGACGATCCGGTCAAGCGGATAGCGTCTGTCGATGACAGCTTTATATTTTCCCGCCTCGATGAGCTCTTTAAAGAATAGGATATCCTCCTTCCTCTCCTTCGGAAGAGGGAACACAACCTTCCTTCCCCTCGATGGTGCGGTCAAGAGCGTCAGAGCGGGATTCTGCATGAGGAACGCGAAATCGGTGGCGAAGAATTTTCCTTTCGGAACGAGAGAATTTTTACACCTCAGGAATGAGTGTTTTCCGACGGCGTCGAAAATAAAATCGTAGACAACGCCATTCTTCGTAAAATCTTCCTTCGTATAATCTATGACCGTGTCGGCTCCCAGCGAGGAAACCGTATCCAGACCTTTCGGACTGCATACGGCGGTAACCTCCGCCCCAAAATACTTTGCCAGTTGAACGCCGGCTGTGCCGATGGATCCGGATGCGCCGTAAATGAGTATGCGGTGTCCGGACCGGAGGTTTACATTGCGCAGATAGGTATTGGCGAGCATGGCCCCGTCGCAGACAGCCGCGGCTTCCTCAAATCCGAAATTTTCCGGTATCGGAGCGAACGGTCCGTCTTCGGGCATACAAAGGTATTCGGCATGAGCGCCGAATCGACTTCCGGTTAATCCGAATACCCGGTCTCCTTCGCGAAAGGAATCGACGTCCTTGCCCACGGTATCTATTACACCGGCGAACTCATTGCCGAGTATGTTTATACGGGGACGGAACATGCCGTTGAAGAACCGTATGATAAAATATTCCGGTTGCCGGAATCCGCAATCGGTCCGGTTCACCGTCGTCGCATGCACGCGTATGCGTGCTTCGTTGTCTTTCGGTTCAGGCCGGGGGACATCCTGAAGCCGGAGAACATCCGGCGATCCGTATCTCGTATAGACTACGGCTCTCACGGAGAGTTCCTTTCATAGGGCTCGGATTGATGCAATGAGTACCAGTCGATCGCTCTCGTCAGATACATGATGACAAGCAAGACCAGGAACAGTCCGATGCTGCCCAGCAGCAGCGCGAAATCCTGGAGCTGGAGCGTTACAAACAGAAAAACATATAGCGCGGTTAAAACGGCAAAGATAACGATTGCCATGCTTTTCTTCCGCGATATCCAGAATGCATACGCCGAGATCAGTGAGATGACACTTAAGGAGGCGATTATATAAGAGACATTGAATTTCATATGCTCCGAGAGCGATAAGAGGAGCACGTAGAAGATGATGAGCGCGAATCCGATCAGGGCGTATTGAACCGGATGAAAGACGGTTTTCATCGTTAACTCGGATAGGAAAAATGAAACGAAGGTAAGCGCGATGAATAAGAGCGCGTACTTTACCGACCGCTCGGTCTTCTGGTATTCATCGACGGGAAGCCGGATGCTCACGCCGAACGATGATTCCTGAAATGCAGGTCTGTTGCCGGTCCAGGATTGAGGGATATTCCGGTTCAGATTCACCACCTTCCATTCCGCGGAAAAACTATCCGATTGTATCTGTCTCGTATGCGGAAGGAAACTACCGACGAAACCCGGATTACCCCAGGGGGATTCGAGGATAACATCGGTGATCTCGCCTACGGGAACGAACCGGAGTTCGGTCGATCCGTTGAGGTTAAGTCGGAATGAGAATCTATGCGATGTCCTGTCTTGTTCGAAGCGGGGATTGAATTTTATTTCCGGGATTTTGGCATCGGCTGCCGGCGAGGTCGGCTCCGAAGGATACTGAATATCGTTCCATGCAATCATGGGTTTCTCGCGTATTCCCCTGAGGTCGGATATTCCGAACGTCACAAACGCATCCTCGAACAGAACGTTTTCAGAAGGTATTCGCAGTCCGGTAAAATCGGGCTTGGAAAATTGGCCGCTTACCAGGAGGTTCGCACTGTATAGTGCGACCTCGTAAATACCCCTGTAGCGTATTTCCGGAACGACCGATCCCTGTATTTCCAAATCCGACGGCAGGAAATATGCATAGTGCAGGGAGAAGGACGCGTCTCCCTGTGGATTCTTGCTGTATACCTTATAGGGGATCGTTAGAATCGGTCCCGCAATGGTTTGTGCTCCGCCCCAACTCAGGCTGATCTCCGATCCTGCCGTCACCCGTCTCGAGGCACGCTCTGAAATCAGAAAATGGATAAAGAGCGTGGGGATCAGCAGGACGAGGGTCAATCCGGCGATGATGATCATTCGTAATATCGCCGATGATTTTAGTTTCGATTCATATGCAGCGTTCATGTTATTATTTTCCATCTAGAATATGGTTAATTGAAGAGTCTTACTGTCCTGTCGAAGTCGGGTGAGTGTGGTATTCCGGAAATAGTGGGAACCGCTTTGTTTTCCCGGAAAAAGTGGGAACCATCTCCGTGTCGAGAGAAAGTATTGGTTGACTTATGAATCTTGATGTCCTTTCGAAGCCAGGTGTATTTGGAAAGATGGACCCCACTATCAGAGAAAGTGGGAACCATCTCCGTGTCGAGAGAAAGTATTGGTTGACTTATGAATCTTGATGTCCTTTCGAAGCCAGGTGTATTTGGAAAGATGGACCCCACTATCAGAGAAAGTGGGAACCATCTCCGTGTCGAGAGAAAGTATTGGTTGACTTATGAATCTTG
>CAZBUK010000186.1:0-2937 GCA_964495085.1 uncultured Ignavibacteriales bacterium | reverse complement strand
CTGATTCTGAACTGGTACTATCAGTGCATTTATGACTTCTGATCTCCGACTTCTGTCTTCAGTCTCCTGACCTCTGGCTTCTGACATCTGATTTCTGTCTTCTGACTTCTGTCTTCCGCTTCCCGACCCCTCCCCTTACATAACCTTAAACGCTATCCCTGCACATATCCCAAAAAGTATTACATATGCCATCCTGATATTCGCGAACTGAAGTCCCGCGAATGCGATCGCGGCGATGAGCATGGGGAATAACTGTAGACTCGATAATCGCGGAATCAGAATGGTAGCGAGGCCGATCGATACCTCGTGTATGTCGGCGAACATCGTGTTCATTCCGAACCAGACTGCGAGATTGAAGATCACGCCGACCACCGCAGCGGTGATGCACGAGAGCGCCCCGGATAATTTCCGGTTTGCTGCGATCATCTCAATATATGGAGCGCCCGCGAAGATCCAGAGAAAACTCGGCGTAAACGTAACCCAGGTGACGAGTACTGCTCCCAGGACGCCCATCGTCAGCGAGCTCCCCTCCGGCGAACCGAGACTATACGCCGCGAGGAATCCGACGAACTGCGTCACCTGGATGAGCGGACCCGGCGTCGATTCCGCCATCGCCAGTCCGTCGAGCATCTGCCCGGGCTGCATCCAGCCGTACCATTCGACCGCCGCCTGCGCCATAAAAGCAAGCACTGCATAAGCGCCTCCGAAGGTGACCACGGCTGCGGTACTGAAGAAAACCGCTAATTTTGTAAAGACGTTTTCCCAGCCGAGGTATGCAAACAGTATCGCCACCGGTGCAAGCCATAGTACCCCTGCCACGAGCACCGTCTTCACCGTTGAGCGCAGCATTGCACGCAGACGCGGAGCGATGTTTCGAGTTTCATTGAGATTCACCGGATCCGTTATCCGGCCTGTCATTGCAACGGGAAAATATATCCCCCCGACGAAGCCGAAGACCGCTGCCGCAAGAATGACGATGGGGAAGGGGATTCCGAAGAGGAAGATGCCCGCGAAGGCGAAGACCGCGACGAGATACAGCGGTGTCGTTTTCAGAGCTTTCCGGGCGATCCGGAAGAGCGCATAGAGAATGATGGCCGTTACGACCGGACGCAGCCCGATAAAAATACCCGATACCCACGCGACGTCACCATATATCACATAGAGAAAACTCAATCCGAGGATGATGAGGAACCCGGGTACGATGAAGAATATCCCCGCGGCGATTCCGCCGGGTATCCGGTGCAGCATCCAACCGATATAAATGGCGAGCTGCTGCGCCTCCGGACCCGGGAGGAGCATACAGTAATTCAGCGCGTGCATGAACCGGTCCTCGGTGATCCATTTCCGCTTCTCGACGATATCCCGGTGCATGATCGATATCTGTCCCGCCGGTCCCCCGAAGTTAACGAAGCCGAGGTAGATCCAGTACCGCAATGCCTCTTTGAATGTCGGTGTATAGAGATCCATGAGCGGGCAATATAGTGAATCGCCGGGAAGGAGTAAACATACACTCTTAAACCGCTGCCGCGACTCCGGCGTCTAACAGGGTAACACAGAAATGCTTTTATACCAAGTGAAGGGATGTATCGTATGACGGCAAGATATATAATCATCTTTTCGACTGCACTGCTTCTCGCCTCGGCCCTGCCGGGGTGCAAGAAGGTACCGGCCATGAACGCCTCCCGGGCGGAAGGGATCTCGGTAGACGGAAACGATGCCGATTGGGGAGATAATCTGATCGTTCCGGAGCAGAGCAACGTTGCCTTCGGCGCGGGCAACGACGACGGGTACCTGTACCTGGTATTTAAGACGGCCGATCAGGAGACGAAGCGGATGGTCATGTTCACCGGACTGACGATATGGTTCAGCGCCGGGAACAAGAGCGAAAAAACGTTCGGCGTGCGCTACCCTACGGGATTGTTGATGGAACGGGAGGGGGAGCGGTTCGGGATGAACGAGCCGGCGGATGAGATCGGGGAGCGTATCACGAGCCGAATCCGTGAGATGCTGACGGAGATCGAGGTGATCGGACCGGGGAAGGACGCGCGAAACCGGTTCCCGCGCGTAAATCCCTTCGGAATTTCGGTCGGGATATCGGATACGAGCGGATCCATGGTGTATGAGCTGAAGATCCCCCTGCGCGCTGAGGATAATCTCCACTACGAGATCGCGACGGATCCCGGTTCCGTTATCCGGATCGGACTCGAGACCGGAAAGATCGACCGGCGGGCGCTGGCGAGAGGGATGCGGGAACGGCGGCAGAGCGGAGGTCCGGAAGGCATGGGGGGCGGCAGGGTGATGCGTGGCGGAGGACGCCCTCAGATGTCGCGTATGGGGGATCCGATCGAAGTCTGGATGGAGGTAAAGCTTGCGGAGTCTCCGGGCTCCGGCTGAACGGGTAAGGGATCAGCACGATTTTCTCACGCGAAGACGCCAAGACGCAAAGGTTTTTATGATGGAACACAGATGAAACTGATTGGACTGATTTACACTGATTCTGATCTGGACTACCGGTGCATTATTGATTTCTGACCTCCGACCTCTGATCTCTGACTTCTGTCTCCTGTCTCCTGCCTCCTGGTTCACGCAAAGATGCAAAGGTTTTTATGATGGAACACAGATGACACTGATTGGACTGATTGGCACTGATTCTGATCTGGACTACCGGTGTATTATTGACTTCTGACCTCCGACCTCTGATCTCTGACTTCTGTCTCCTGTCTCCTGTCTCCTGCCTCCTGACTCCTGGTTCACGCAAAGACGCAAAGGTTTTTATGATGGAACACAGATGAAACTGATTGGACTGATTTACACTGATTCTGATCTGGTCTACGGGTGTATTATTGACTTCTGCCTTCTGTCTCCTGCCTTCTGTCTCCTGACTCCTGACCCCTGGTTCACGCAAAGACGCAAAGGTTTTTCTGATGGAACACAGAT
>CAZBUK010000185.1:0-2976 GCA_964495085.1 uncultured Ignavibacteriales bacterium | reverse complement strand
ACGATAGCGAGACCGTTTACGGTCTCGTGTCTCATGTGTCCGCGCATTTATGCGCTCTCCTTTTCGGGCTCGACGATAAACCAGTGGTTGCCGAACGGATCCTCGAATCCGGCCGTATAACCGTAATCCTTCCGTTCGGGCTGATGCAGATTTTTCGCCCCATGCTGCAACGCCGCGGAATAGACGCTATCGACATTCTCGACGTAGATATACATCGCCCCGGTTTTTTCTTTCCATTCCCCGCCTGCATCCCCGAACATGATAACGGCATCGTGAATTCTCAACTCTCCATGCATCACCTTATCGTCATCGGCAGGCACGATGAGCTGCTCGGTTGCACCGAAGACGTCTTTTGCGAAGCCGGCAAACTTTTTCGCACCTTTAAGAAGCAGGTACGGCATCACCGGCAGGTACTGATCAGGTATTTTCATGGTAGCGCTCCGATTAGTTTGTAGGTGCCATGAAGATAGCACATATCGAGGGAGGAAAAATTGTATAAATCCGACATGTTACAAACCGCTCGTTCGAGTTCATCGGGAATCAGAGGCGGCTTGGATTCATAAGTAACAGCTCTGTGCAGATCGGCTAGGACTCCAACCACGCTCCCGCTTCCGCCTCCCCGGAAAAGAACTGTTTCGGTGTATGTCCGGAAAACGATTTAAAATCCCTGATGAAATGCGATTGATCGTAGTAACCGCACCGGTGCGCGATCTCGGTGAGTGTTGCGGAGGTGCCGGTTCTGAATTCCCGGATGACCGACTGGAAACGGGAGATCCGGTAAAACAACTTCGGAGACAAACCCGTTGCTGCTTTAAATTTTCTCTCGAATTGCCGGATCGAAAGATACGATCTGCCGGCGATCTCGTCGAGACTGGCAGAATGGTTCGAACGAATCAAATGCCGGACGGACGACAGCACGGGGTCTGCCGGTTCCGTCGATCCGTTCAGCAGGGACATGAGATATCTCGTCATGATCGATGCCCGCTCCCGATTATCCACGGCCGTCATGATTCGATCTTCGAGATCTCTTCCTGCCTGTCCGGGAAGACTCTGCAGATCGACGAGCCGATCGGTAAATTCAGGGGCAGGTATTCCGAACAGCCAGGGCAGGGCGTAAGGATACAGATACACGCCGAAAATTCCGAATGGTTCCCCGATATGAAACCTGCTGATCCCCTTCGACGGTCCATGGATGCCTGATATGAACGACCGCTCTTTCCTGCCGTCCGGAATCAGCTCATTGAAGCGGCCCCGGTAGTGAAAGATCAGTTCGGGACATACATCCGCCATTTCCCGGTGGGTATATGAAGGCGCGCTGCTTTCGAGAACCCAATATGCCCGCACAAAGCGGGTCAAAGCCTGCGGCGGCGCTATGGTATAGAATTTCATGAGAAGCGTTTCATTGAGTCATGGGGAAGTGAATTCCATAAAGACTGCAACGCCTCTTCAGACGGCGCGATTTCATTGGATAAAAAGGTATATATCCACCGGCTCATACAATTTATAACACTCGAGATCATATTTCGGATTCCATAGTCGCCGATAGTTTTTTCCCGATGTCGACGACCTCACGGACCAGCATATCGAAATCTTCCTGACGACTCCTGTGATTGGCTATCGCCACGCGGATGCAGTACTTTCCATGAAGCGTCGTATACGACGGAACGAAGAGTCCCTTTTCCTGGATCTGCATGAGAATCTCTTTATTCAACTCGTTACAGGAAGTTTCCTCTAAACCTCCCGGATTATAGCGAAAGCAGACGATATCGAGCGTTACCGGTGCGAGCAAATCAAGCGACGGCTCAGCCTCGATCAACCGGGCGAGGTACCGCGCCTGGTCGATATTCCGGTCCATCAACCTGCCGAACCGGTCGAGGCCGTGTTCCTTGATCGACATCCATACTTTCAGGGCTCTGAACTGTCGTGATAATTGAAGTCCGTAATCGCTGAACCAGTGCTTTCCCGAGCTGACACCCCGCGTATTGTGTTCGAGATATTCGGGAGTCAGAGAGAACGTTCTGCGGTGGGCGTCGGAGTCCCGAACGAGCACGCATCCTGCCTCAAACGGCATGTGCATCCATTTATGCAGGTCGAGCGCGATGGAATCCGCTCTCTCGATCCCCTCGAGTTTAGCTTTGACGCTCTTTGCGAGGACGGCGACGGCGCCGATCGCGCCGTCTATATGAAACCACACCTGCTCGCGGTTGCACACGTCCGCCATCGCGCTGAGATCGTCGATCGCCCCGGTATTGATCGCTCCCGCGTTCCCGATGACGCAAATCGGTTGAAGTCCCGCCGCGCGATCTGACGCGAGGATCAATTCGAGCGCTTCTATATCGATTGTAAAATCAGGCAGCGCCGGAACCTTCCGGAAATGAGCGCTCCCGAGTCCGAGCAATTCAACCGCCTTCTGAATACTGCTGTGCACCTCGGTCGATGCATAGACCGTTAATTTTCGCGGCGCCGCCTGCATGCCCGTTTCCCGGACGTTGAAACCCGCCTTGACATTTCTGGCGACCGCGAGTGCGACGTAGTTTGCCATCGATCCGCCGCTGACCAGCAACCCGCTCGCATCGGCCGGATAGCCGAGAATCTCCTTCATCCAGTTGACCACCTGCATTTCCACCAGGTTGGCTGAGTGATTCCCGCCGCCGAGATTCGGATTCATGACTGCAGCCATGAATTCGGCAAGGGCGGCGAACACCGTACCGTTTCCCATGTACCATGCCCAGAACCGCGGATGTATATTTCCCATGGGATACGGAAATACATGGTCGAGAAATTCCCGGTAAACCGGTTCGGCGCCGGCCGGATCGTGCGGAGCGGCGGTATCGAACTCTTTCACTATCTCCTCCGGCATTTGCTGCCACACCGGCCGGTCGCGTACGGTTTCGAGGTAGGTAATCGCATCGTCGACCATACGGTGCGCTAGTTTCCGCATCTCGTCCCAATTTTCCGGATCGAGTGTTTCGAAAT
>CAZBUK010000184.1:0-3068 GCA_964495085.1 uncultured Ignavibacteriales bacterium | reverse complement strand
GGACGTTCCGGAACCGGAACTTACGCTCGTCATAACCTCGAATAAAAAGATAATCGGGTATACGATCGGCAACGATATGAGCTCGCGGAGCATCGAGGGGGAAAATCCTCTCTACCTGCCGCAGGCAAAAACCTACGACGGATGCGCATCGATCGGTCCATGTATCCTGGTGACGAACAAACCACTGCCTGAAGAAACAAGTATCCGGATAGAAGTTCAGCGAAGCGGCAGCGTTGTTTTCACCGGCGAGGTGCAGATCGACCGGATTAAAAGGACGTTCGAGGAATTGGTCGGATATCTCTTCCGGGAATGCAGCTTTCCGCACGGCTGCCTCCTCATGACTGGCACGGGCATCGTTCCATCGCGTGAATTCTCTCTGCAGCGAGATGACGAAATCCGAATCACTATCGAACCTATTGGCACACTCATGAATACGGTCGGATGATATGAGACTTACGGGACATAATTTTATCGGCGGCAGAAGATCGCAGGAGGGAAGCTCGGCATTCCATGCCGTGAATCCCGCCCTCAATTCGAATCTGGATCCCCCCTTCTACGATGCAACTCAGCAGGAGATCCATGAAGCTGCAACGAAGGCGGGAGAGGCGTGGCCGGCATATGGGAGGATGAACGGCAGTACGAGAGCTGAATTTCTGGAGGCGATTGCCGACGAGATAATGAAGTTGGGCGACGATCTGCTGAAACGTTGCAACGAGGAAACCGCTCTGCCGGAAGCGAGACTTGTTGGCGAAAGAGCGAGAACGGTCCATCAGCTTCGACTCTTCGCCGGTATACTCAGAGAGGGATCATGGATCGACGCACGGATAGACACGGCCGATCCCGGCAGGCAACCGGTACCGAAGCCGGATATCCGGAGCATGCAGGCCGCAATCGGACCGGTAGCGGTGTTCGGAGCATCCAACTTCCCGTTCGCATTCTCGGTCGCCGGAGGCGACACCGCATCGGCACTGGCAGCGGGATGTCCCGTCGTTTTCAAGGCTCATCCAGCCCATCCGGGAACATGCGAATTAGTCGCCTTCGCGATCCTGAAAGCCGTCGAAAAAACCCATATGCCCGACGGAGTATTTTCTATGATACACGGCGCGTCGAACGACGTGGGACAAATGCTGATCACGCATCCGGCGATCAAGGCGGTCGGTTTCACCGGCTCTTTCAGAGGCGGGAAAGCGCTCTTCGATGCCGCGGTTCGCCGGCCGGAGCCGATTCCGGTGTACGCAGAAATGGGAAGCATCAATCCGGTATTTATACTTCCGCGCGCGTTAAAAAATGAATTCGAAAAGATCGCCCAAGGTCTGACTGCATCGGTGACCCTGGGTGTCGGACAGTTCTGTACCAATCCCGGACTTGTGGTATACCGCCGGTCCGACGACGCTCCGAAATTTCAGGAAGCATTGTCCGCCCAGTTTGAAAAACTGAACGGGGGCACGATGTTGACCTCCGCGATCCGCGATGCATACGCTGCCGGGGTGAAGCGGTTGTCGGCACAGGAGGGCGTTGAGATCCTTGCACATCCAGGGGAAACCGGGAGGACACAGGAGAGCGATCAACTCGCAGGGGGATTGCCTTATGTGTTGATCACAACCTCCAATCGATTCCTTTCGAACCCTGTACTGGAAGAAGAGGTATTCGGACCATCGACATTGATCGTTACCGCCGATGATGGGGAAGATATGCTCTCGGTAGCAGAAAAATTAGGAGGACATCTCACGGCGAGCATCTTCGGTACCGGAAAAGACTTGGAGGAACATACCCAACTCATCGATATGCTGCGCCGGAAGGTCGGACGGCTCATCTACAACGGTTTTCCGACCGGTGTGGAGGTCTGTCATGCCATGGTCCACGGGGGTCCGTTTCCTGCGACGACGGACAGTCGCGCGACCTCTGTCGGCACGAGAGCCGTGTACAGGTTCACCCGGCCAGTAAGCTACCAGAATTTCCCGGATGCATTGCTGCCCGACGAATTGAAGGAGGATAATCCGCTCGGCATTTGGAGACTGGTGGACGGGGAGATGAAGAGATAGGGTTTCGGATATCCGTCCGATGATATACAACGGCGATGAGTATTAATCCGAATTAAATACGATTAACATTCAACGGGTTATTCTCATCGCCATCCCAATTTTTCGGGTTATCGATGATGTACTGTCGAATTTTCTTTACTTCCTCGTTTGACCGAATTACCCGGTCGTTAAATCTTGCCTGCCAATCGAAATCGCCATAACCGTTTATATTGCACCAGGTTTTTACCGCTGCTTTATAGGTTCGAATCACTACCGACACTGACCCATTTTTAGGCGAGATCTTTTGATGGTATTCAGATTTATTCGGATCACTCGTAGGGACGTTCATATGAACGTCCCTACGGATAGATAGAACATTCTGCATTATAAACAAGATTGCATGAATATGATTCGGCATTACGATATATTCATCAATATAAAGATACGGAAAATGTTCTGGTAACTTAAACAATTCGGAATCTGCCATTTTCCCCACATCCGATAATACTACCTGCTCATCCTTTACCTTTCCGAAAAAACACACACGTCCCTTAACATTTACGGTTACAAAATAGGCACCCGGCCGTGAATAATCCCAACCTTGGAGGCGAAGCGAGTTTTTACGGCGTTTGGATTTATGAAACGGCATTGTATAACATGATTATCGAATCCGTGTAACTGTGTATCTTTAAAGTTCATTGATCGATTAAGATCAATTATGACGACCGGGTCTCGCGGTCTAATGGTATCACTCTACAATTGTTAATAAGACTACAACTGCAACTATATCCGATAGGGGTGTTCAAATGAACGCCCCTCCATGTTGATTCGACTGACAGGTCCGTTTAGAACTCCAATCAAAGAGACTTAAATAGATTATCACCACACTTCTGGTCCTTGGACACAGAACTATGAATTGTGAAATCGATTATCCGACTATGCATAATTAATTCTCACAGTTAGATCCGTACCTCGAATAATAATGGGGCCGATAGGGGCGTTCAATTGAACGCCCCTACCACATACCGTTCTGGTTGAACACATATT
>CAZBUK010000183.1:0-3259 GCA_964495085.1 uncultured Ignavibacteriales bacterium | reverse complement strand
CGTGAATCCCCGCGAGCATAGATTCATCCGCCAAGATTGCTACCTCTCTTCCGAGTACATCATACACTTTGAGACTGACCCATCCGTCGGCAGGCAATTCGAATCTGATCGTCGTTGCGGGATTGAAGGGGTTTGGATAGTTCTGTCGAAGCGCATACAGCTCCGGCAGCGATCTACCATTGGCCGACGGAACGTCAGTGACTAATCTCTGCAGAACGGCGGATTCGAGTCCCTCCGATGACGCTTCAATCGTGATGCTGCCCGGTTCCGACGGGAAATATCTGAACGAAGCAACACCTGCCGCGGTAGTAACTTTATCTGCATCCAACTCTCCGGGACCGGTCAATCTTAAGGTAATTTCATACTCTCCATCGACGACGAGCCGGTTGTCGTCGGCGGATACGTAAACGACGATAGTGGAGCCGCTGTCGGACGGAAATCCGATGCTGTCACCGGCAACGTAAATTCGCAGCGCCGACGCAAGAGAGCCGTTCTCTATGCGTTTGATCTTGAACGCAATATCCTTGCGGGGAATGGCCGGCGTCGTTGCGTCGAGTCTGTCTCTTACGGAGACCGATGTATCTACTCCCGCGGTATCCCCAGTCCAGGTATCGTACCACAAGAGCGAATAGGATCCATCTGGCAAGTTTGCAACCCTGACGCCGCTTCCTCCGACTATTCCTCCTGTGTGGTGTCGAAACCAACCGATCGCAAGGCTGTCGTCAGCCATGGCATACCCATCGCTGCCTTCTACGATGACCGGAACAGGCGAGAGGTGCCGGTATCCGAAAGCTATATCCTGAACGAAATTTTTAATACGCACATACGTCTGAAGCCGCGAATCTGTAAAAATGCTGTTCGAATTGAACTCCCACCAGAACGGTGTAGTGGCCATACCGTTCACGACTCCGGACCAGTAAGCATTATGAAATTCCTCGGTATACCCGGAGGTATTTACCCCCGAGAACATCGAGGTGTATCCCGCTTCGCCGAGGATAGCCGGGCGGTTGCCTGCGTTTTTCAAACCCCGGTATACATTTACTATGTTGAAGAGACCGTCGCGGACGTTGTCGTTATAAGGCCGGCTGTATTCTCCTCCGTTCTCGTAATAATGCCGGTTCGGCATATCGGGTCGAATATCCTCAACCGACCAGATATTGACCGACCCGTACGATGCGGTCGTCGGCCTGTCGTACATATCGTGTGCTTTTATATAATCGTGCACCCTGTTCGTCCAATCGATCGCGCCGGATCGGTTCAACACGAATCCCGTCGTCCCATGTATCTCGTTGACGATCTCCCATATCCCAAGCGCCCTGCTGTAACCCCATCGCGCCACGATATAGCGGTATTGCTTCTCCTGATACGACCAGGCGAGACTGTCGGTATAAAAGTCGCCGGCTTCGACGACCCTGCTGTAGGGATTCGAGACATCCCATCTGCCGTCGGGCCACGGCTGCCCCCCGATTCGTAAAAACGGATGCGCCCAGACGGCGAGCATTACCTTCAACTCCCGTGCCTCCGCCCACCCGAGTATCTGATCGATCCGGGCGACTTTTCGCTGATCATATCTGCCTAACCCGCTTTCCATAGACTCGATCAGAAACCTGCCGCCGCCGTTCCCCTGGCTTTCGAAGGTGCTGTTCCAGTATCCGAATATATTCACTCCTGCATCCCGCAATCTATTCAGGCCATTCTCGGATACGAACCATGGATAGTAGGCCGCCAGTCCGTAGAACGGCGTACCGTTGTCGTGGATAAGATAATTTGAGTTATACGGAGAGACTCTGAGCGGTCCATGGTGATCCGAATCCAGGGTGGTGAACGAATACATCGGGCTCTCGCCGATACCACCGACATCCCGGACATATACCCTGTACTCCCATTCGCCGGGGATGTTCGGAGCGAAACGAATTTTCCATTGATCCACACCGAGATAGTCGTCGTAGAATGCATTGATGCGAACCGTGTCGTTTTCCGGCGAAACGAAATGGCCATATACATCGATATCGTCAGGATCGTAAGGATTCTCTATAGCGACCGCGTTTAAATCAAGATGCACTTCAAATTTATCATATTTATCAACCGGATCAACGATCGCTCCAATCACCGCCACCCCGGGCAATATTCCGGGTATAAAGGTTTGAGCCCGGATCTCTTTCCCCGAGATATGTTCTTCGCCGCTCGTATCTACGACGCCAATCCTGTAGTAATAAGTATCGTAGTCTGAGAGACCTTCATCCTCATAACTCGTCTCAGCGGTGTTTGTTATGAACGAGTTCTGATCAGGCAGAAAGCCCGTTTCGCTGCCCCGGTATATATTGTAGGATGCCGATGCATCTTCGTGATCGGTGCTCCAGTTCAGATCGATTCTGTTGGGTTCGGTTACGGCTGATGCAAGCTCGGCGAACCGGATGATAAATCCCGATACTTTAAAATTATCAAATTGGACTACCCCCGACTTCGTCTGCGTACTTCCCTGATCGAAATAAAATTGTATCCGGAGAAGGTTCAATCCGTGCGTTTTTGAAAGATTAAGATCGAACGTATAGGTCCGCCACATTCCGTCTCCGGGGATATCGATCCTGGAATCCGTGCGGATTTGCGGAAGGAGAAAATGAATTGTCCGCATCGTCATGACAATGGGAATATCCGATTTGATGTCGATCTTTATTCTCGGGTTTTCATGTACATCGATCTCTTCGGGCGGAACGAATCTGAACATATCGTCTCCTCCGCTGAGAGCCGATCTGGTGTACCCGATTTCCATCAGGCCGCCATGGAAGCCGAGGTTGTACGTTTGTGTATGTCCCGTCGTCCAGAGAGTATGTGGAGTACCGTTCCATACGGTATCTGCAGATTCACGGTCGAAATCATCGATGAACGAAGTCAATTGCCCGAACGCGGTGAACGCGGTTATCAAAACCATACCGCAAACATGAATACATCTACTTCGCACTGTAACCTCCCGCTATACTGAATGAGAATCTTATTTTTTATCTCACCAGGAGCATGCGCCGGCTTTGCTGAACATCCCAACCCTCGATTCGATATATGTAGACTCCGGACGGCAAGGCCGAGGCGTTGAATTCGACCCAATGCTCCCCCGCAGGATACACATCGTGCGCTAGCACCGCTACTTCCCTCCCGAGCAGATCGAATACGGCGAGCCGTATCCTTCCCTCTGCAGGCATCCGCCAGCCGATGACCGTCGACGGATTGAACGGATTCGGAAAGTTTTGGTCGAGTTTAAATGTAT
>CAZBUK010000182.1:0-3269 GCA_964495085.1 uncultured Ignavibacteriales bacterium | reverse complement strand
ATCCTCCGGACCGACGCAGGATATAATCTCGAAGTATCTATCACACGATTCGCCGGGCGTCTCCGAATGGTTCAACGAGCGATCCGTGGAATCCGAGAACAGCGAGGCCGTCATTACCTCCGTGCGAGTCTTATCCAACGATAGTCGTCCGTCTTCATTGTTTGACTATGGCGCTCCGCTGAAAATCGAAATCGAGTATTTCCTCAAAGAGGCTGTAAAAAACCTGTCCATTTGTTTTAACCTCTATAATTCGAAGGGAGTACTGGTATACGATTCGATAGACAACGATATACCTGAAAATCAAAAAATAATGCGGGAACGAGGTATCTATCGGTCCGTCTGTTATCTGGACAATCCGCTGCTTCTCCCCGATCTATATACGGTATCGGTGAGCGCTTTTGTCGATAAGGTGAGGGAGATAACTTCACACGAGAACGTCGTTGAGTTCGCTGTAACCGAAGTCGGGTATAACCTCATATCCGGCCGGGGGGGCGTCGTCCTGCCGATATTCAACTGGGATATCGTCAGACAATCGGAATCTGTCCTATCATAATTCCGTTTATCCGAGCGTATTAAAAGGAAGATATGTTCTCAATTGTAAAAACGACGGTCAGGAGATTTCTGGACAGGGAGTATAATCGAACCTATCTGCAGAGGAGAGCTCATCGCAGGGAGTTACGGAGAATAGACGAACTGACATCCGATCAGGATTATACTGTCAATCTCTTCGAGAAACCCATCACAATTTTTGATCCGAAGATATTCCTCGCCACGTACAACGAAATTTTCGCCTCAAAAGTATATTATTTTAAAACCGACCGAATGGATCCGGTCGTTATCGACTGCGGCGCGAATATCGGGCTTGCGGTGATCTATTTCAAGCAACTATATCCGTCGTCGAAAATTATCGCATTCGAACCCGATCCTACGATTTTTAATGTGCTCTCCGATAACATCGCCGCCTTGAACCTTTCCGACGTTATTTTACATAATGCATGTGTGTGGACGCAGGACGGTCAATTGCCCTTTATCCCTGATGGGAAAGAGGGGGGAAGAATTGCCGGCAACGGAGCGGATCGGACCGGAACAACCTTTGTCGAATCGATCGATTTCAGACGGTTCTTATCCGGAAGAGTGGACTTCCTGAAAATCGATATCGAGGGGGCCGAGAGGTACATCATTCCTCACTGCCGCGACCTTCTGCGGAACGTCGATAATATCGTCCTCGAATATCATTCGATAATTCATGAAGAACAGCGGTTCGGGAGCATTGTAACGTCGCTCGAAGAGGCAGGCTTCAGGCTGTATATTTCTTCGCTCAGCCGGGCGCCTTTATTTTACCGGACGATACACGGTAATATAGATATGTTCCTGAATATTTTCGGGTATCGGGAAGAGCAGTCCGGGAGCCCGATTCAGAAATAAGTGCGATGTTGAAAATCTAACCTATTTAGTCATAAGTTCGAGAGATACCAAACATGCCTAAAGTATTGGTCACCGGAGGTGCAGGTTTCATTGGGAGCCGGCTGGTTAAAAATTTGGTTGAAAGGGGTTATGAGGTAGTTGTCGTCGATAATCTCCTTCGAGGGAATAAAATTTAAGATGCCTCGATTATGAATAAAGTGGATAAGATAATATATACGTCGACCAGCGGAGTATACGGCCATTCGGCGATCGAGAAAAGCGTAACCGAAAAGATTCAATTGGATCCCAGGACGAGTTATTCCATCGCCAAACGATATTGTGAGATTTACCTTGCCGCCCAATTCGAACAGAAAAAGAGAAGGAAATATCTATGAACGATCTCGCAGGTTTGATCAAGGAGGCGACCGCATCGAAATCGGAGATTGTGAATATAGATGCCCCCGCAAAAAGGTATGACTATGAGATCGAACGGCGGGTGGGCAACTCCGATAAGCTGTATCAATATATTCACTATCGGCCGGACACTTCGTTGCAGGACGGGTTAAAGCAGGTCGTCGAATACATAAAAAAATTGAAGTGATGCATAAAACGGAAATAGACCGATACTCTTCTCATCAACCGGAGATCGTAAGTGGGTATTAAAAGAAAGCTCAGTAATTTTTTATTAAAAGCGACGGGCTACGAATTTCGTAAGAAACCGCCGCCGACCGAAAACGAGACCGTAGTATCATTGCAGCCGGAAGGTCCTTCGAGAGGAAGCGTGTTGATCGCATATTTCACCGAGCCGTTTGTTGTGCCTCCCGATGCCCCTCTCTTCAAGAGTCATGCTCATTTTGAAGAAAGCAGGATCTTCGTGGAGACATTCCTCGAATTGGGATATTCGGTCGACGTCATCGATTATCGAAATACGAAATTTAAACCGATCAAGCCGTATGCGTTCCTTGTGTCCGCCCGGACGAATCTCGAATTGTATGCAAACCGGCTGAACGGCGATTGTACGAAGATAGCACATTTGGAAATGGCACATTGGTTATTCAACAATCCGGCCGCCTATCAGCGCTGCGTCGATTTGCTGAAGAGAAGAAAAATTGCACTCGGCAGCATCAGCAAATTGGCGGAATTTAACTGGGCGATCGAGAATGCGGATTATGCCGTGGTTTTGGGAAACAAGTTCACAATGAGCACCTACGCATACGCGAACACTCCGATTTTCTCTCTCAATAACTTCAGTGTCGTAGAGTATGATTCACCGGAGAAAAAGAATTTCGTGGAGGTACGAAACACCTTCATCTGGCTGGGTTCGGATGGTATGATCCATAAAGGACTAGATCTCGTGCTTGAGGCATTCTCCGGACTTCCCGATCACCGGTTGATCGTCTGCGGACCAGTGAGGAAAGACCACAAATTTGAAAAAGCCTACGAGAAGGAACTCTACCATACGCCGAATATCTCGACGAACGGATGGGTGGACATCACCGGTCCCGATTTCAAGCGGATAATAGATTCCACACTTGCGGTGATCTATCCTTCAGCTTCTGAGGGACAGGCCGGATCAGTGGTTACATGTATCCACGCTGGTCTTATTCCCGTCATTAGCTATCAGACCGGTGTCGATGTGAACGATTTCGGAATCATTCTGAATGAATGTTCGATCGATCAGATTAAATCCGATGTCCTTGAACTCTCCTCGAAACCCGCCGGAGTTCTGAAAGAGATGGCAATGAAGAGCTGGCGAGTCGCGAGGGAATCTTATTCCAGGGATCATTATAAAAAGAGTTATAAGGAGATCATCGGAAAAATAATGGATGGAGCCGCATAACAGATGATATTGAAAAAATTCGTCC
>CAZBUK010000181.1:0-3328 GCA_964495085.1 uncultured Ignavibacteriales bacterium | reverse complement strand
AGTGATATCACCACACCGCATCAACCCCGTAGGGGTGACAGTATGGTAGCACAACGAAAGCGCCACACCGCATCAACCCCGTAGGGGTGGAAGTATGGTAGCACGGTGATATCATCATCCCACACAAAACCCCGTAGGGATAAAGCGAGCTCGCTATGAAAAATTCAACGGCAACCTTCCTTCTATCCTTATTGATACTTGCATGTACGCAATCTCAATACCATCCCGTAATGATCGACGGCCGCATAGAAACCTCCGAGTGGGAAGATGCCGCGGCGATATCAATCGATCCGGAGAATGTCCTGTTGATAAAAGAGGATCGTTTTTACTATTACATGGCATTGAAGAGCGAACTGCCGAAGCCTCTCTATGTCGATATGTTTTTTCAACTCGGGGATTCCGTTATAAATATTCATGCCTCAACTCAATTGGGAGACCGCACCTTAAGAGATACCTCCTGGACGGACAGTGAACCCGAAACGCGCTGGGGGCATAACAGGGACTGGATTGCCAACACGGTGAAATTCGATGCGCACACAATCGCGAAACTGAGACAGGAGAATTTTCAGGGGAACATTTACGCAAACACATACATGCCCTATGACGGTATGGAATTCCAATTCTCCAAACGATCCTGGCCGCTGGATAAGAGCCTCGTCAGAATAGAAATCAGGAATATGACGGGGTCCGATGGATTTGAATCCGTAATATTCCCCGCTTCCTCTCAAAGAAAACAGAGTTCCGGTTGGTACACTCTTGATTGGAGTAGGTAATCAAGAATAAAAACCGGGGCGGTGATCCCCATCGATGCAGTTTATTGACATACCTTCTGTTATTGGCTATCTTCAGTAAAATAATATCCGTACATCCGGCCGGCTTCGCCGGGAATTTCTTTTAGCATTTACAGATGCGAGGGAATCTCAATTGACAGCAGTCGTACACACCCCCACTCCCTGTCTCCGGGACAGCATCGAGTTCTACGAAAAACTCGGTTTTAAAAAGCTCTTCGACGATAAGACGGTTATTTATACGGACGGCAAAGCAGTTATCGAGGTGAATCCGGCCAGATTTGCCCGGGCCGGAGTGAAGTTATACAGACCTTCATGGAAAGAAGCCGTCGCCGGTTTGAAAGAACTGACTGAGGTACTGGCGATCGACGGCGGATATCAGCTGGTTGACCCGGGAGGCGTCTGGATGTATCTGATGGAGTCGACACCGGATCTCGCTACCGGGCAATCCGGATCTTCGTTCAGTGTTCTCGGCAACTATGCGGGATTGAGCTTTGAGATCGCAGACTTCCCGCGTACAATTCGCATCTACGAGTTGCTCGGATTCTTACCTGGAGAAGGCGCCGCCGATAAAGGGTACCTCTCGTTTGTCAACAATGGCTTCATCATGACCATCATGAAGCCTTTATCCTGCCCCCATTTATTCTTCAATCCCTCCATGACCTACTTCAACGGTAAAAAAAATCTCTCGGTGATCGAAAAAATCCGCTCGCTGAATATTCCGATTACGGAAGAGATCACCTGTTTCAATAAAGAGGGAATCGTCGATAACGTGATCATCCGCGATCCCGGCGGCTATGGATTTTTTATCTTCAGCGATTGATCGATACAAGGCCGGTGGGTATAACAACCGGGATTACCCTGCGTTACGGTGCCGACCCGTAAGCGAATAACACAATAAAATTGAAGACCAGCATTATGATCCGTTTGGCGGGATATTTATTGGCCGGTATTCACACGTACCTTGCAATATGGTCGCTGGGCGGTTTCGCAGAATGGATTTTTCATGACGTCCCGTGGAAGCCGTTCAGTAATCCTGATTTTCCCCGCTGGGTATTATTCTTTCATTGGACCTCGATCGGCTTCGCATCGACAGTCTTTTTATACGGTTATTTCACGCGGTGGTGGCGGACGCCAAAGTACGTGACGATCGGATACGGCATGATGGCGGCGGTATGCGTGGTGGAGACGTTCTGGTTTATGACAAGCGAGAGCAAATACCTGGCAATGGGACTTGAGTTTACCGCCTATATACTGATCCTCATCCTGCTGTATCATGCAAGGTTTTACAACGCTCATTTCTCCTCACGAACGCCCCCGGGCGGTAGATACAACATTCGGAAATAATAATTCCGACGGTAAAGCAGTGTCCCTTTCACCGCCGCCCGTTCGTCATAGAGATGAGAACGGTATTTCATTTTCTACAAATCTTTTCAGGGAGGATGTATGTCTCAGAAATATATGTTGATCTTTCACGGGGGTTTCTACGACGAGCTCTCGGCGGACGAGGCACAGCGACAGATGAACAAATGGTTCGCATGGATTGAAAAGCTGCGTTCGCAGGGAAAATATGAGGCCGGAGAGCCTCTACTTCCCGGCGGAAAAACGGTCTCACGGAAAAACGGGAGATTCGTCACCGACGGCCCGTTTGTCGAGTCCAAGGAAGCAGTCGCGGGATTTTTTGTGATTCAGGCCGAAAACCTGGATGAAGCGGTCGAGATCTCGCGGGAATATCCGGATTTCGAGTTGGGCGGCAAGGTTGAAGTCAGGGAGGTTATGAAAATAGAACCCATGTGAAAATTCACCATGGATATGATTCAGGAGGAATTCATGACCAAGTTGCCGGATACATCGGCCGAGGCGCCGTCTGGCGCTATTATAAAGAAATCGAGGACCGTCGGTACCGCTCCAGACGCCGTTTGGAAAAAATGGACGACGCATGAAGGCTTGTCAACCTTTTTCGGAAGCGATAATCGTATCGAGCTGAAAATCGGCGGAGCGTTCGAGATATATTTCCTTCTCGACAATCCGCCGGGTTTACGCGGATCCGAAGGATGCAGAATACTAAGCTTTCTTCCCGTGGAAATGATCTCATTTACATGGAACGCTCCGCCGTCGTACCCGGAGATCCGGAACCATCAGTACAAGACGTGGGTCGTCGTTACCTTCCTGCCGGACGGAAAGAGCGGAACCACAGTGAAGCTCAGCCATCTCGGATGGCCGTCGGGAAAAAGCTGGAACGATGTGTACGAATATTTCGTCGGTGCATGGGACGTGGTCATGAACCGTTTCGAAGCGAGTTGCAAGTAATTTGTTCATAAGAGCGGTCGCAATAGATGGCAGCAAACAGATCCGGGCCGACACAGCGGCTTGTCGATAATCTTTTCCGGCGTGAGGGAAGCCGCATCGTATCGATGCTGACGCGGATCTTCGGCATCGAGCGCCTCGAACTTGCCGAAGACGTTGTGCAGGAAGCTCTGCTGAAAGCCCTGCAGCCATGGCCGTACGCCGGCATCCCCGACAATCCGTCCGGTTGGATC
>CAZBUK010000180.1:0-3355 GCA_964495085.1 uncultured Ignavibacteriales bacterium | reverse complement strand
GCTCGGTTAATTCCTTCTCCTGGCAGGAGAGAGCGATGAAAAGCAATAACAACAGTATCGATAGAAATCCCTTCTGCTTACGGACAGGTACATTTATTGCACTGCTTGCCATATTCTTTATCTGGATGCTGTTCGAGTGACTGTTATTCTATCTGTGCGCACCGGTCGAGGGAGAGCACCGTGGGTACAAAGGTGACACAGAGCGCACAAAGATTTTTGTTATGAGATGCTCTATAGCAAATGACGCCCAGCGCTGAGATAGTTCATTCCGGATACAGGATGCATCGAATGTTTCAAAATTTCAACGCATAAATATGTGTTTTCGTGAGAAGCAGGTGGTGAAAGAAGTAGGGTCCATCTTTTTCGGAATGGCGAAGGATTTAAGGACGGTGATGCATCCAGATGAAATCTGAAGATTTCAAGGAGAGCACAGATGGTACCCACTTTTTTTCGCGGCACCCAAAGAAGATGGTACCCACTTTTTTTCACGGCACCAAAAGAAGGTGGGAACCACTTTCCCCCCGCATGCCTTCGCGCAAGTGGACCCCACCTACGCGCACGTGGATCCCAACTTCTCTGACCCCCTGCTCCTACTGCATCAATACCATTCGTCTCGTGCTCTGATGTCCTCCGGCGATGAGCCGGTAAAAATATATTCCGCTCGACATCTTCCTGCCGGAAGCATCCAGGCCATTCCATCGCACGGCATAACTGCCGGGAAGTTGGTTTTCATGTACAAGTGTCGCCACTTCCTGGCCGATCGCATTGAATATCGTCAGCGTTACATCGCTCCGCTCCGCAATCTCGTATTCGATGGTGGTCGCCGGATTGAACGGATTCGGATAATTGGCGCTTAACCGGAACGAGTATGGAGTATGCTCTTCCTCATTGACCCCCGTAGGCATTATATCTCCCATTCCCAGATAAGTCGACTGATACACCTCCCTCGTGGAACCGTTCTGCACGAAAACCACAAAGCCGACGTTGCCGTTCATCCATTCCGAATCGAGATCGACCTGGGCTTCATATTCCTGCGTCTCGTCGCCCGCGATCGTGATCGGCGATCCTGATGCCCCGTAAATCAGACTGCGCATAACGAAGTCTCTCGACGGCTGATTCCCTACCGTCACGGTAATATTTTCAACGACGACGATATGAAGCACGGGCGAAGGTATATCCTGCGAGGCGGTGCGTTGTATGCGTACGACCAGACTGACGTGGTCATTCTCTAAACTTCCCGATGCTAAAATCTCGAGCGGACTTTCAACGGATATCCGGTTGTTGACGGTGGTAGCTGAGAAGGTATTCCCCTGGTTCGCCCCATCGATGAATATGACGGGCGTGGCGCCGAAAGGACCGTTGTTGCCGTTGTACAGTGTGCTGCGCGCGTCGGAGTCGGTCATTGACGACAGATAAATCGGATCCGACGGATAGGGATGCCGGTTATGATAAAAGATATAATTCACGTACCCGGATCCGTCATCGTTCGCATTGTATGCTTTGATCGCATTGTGCGCGGGGACACAGAGCGGACAGAACGAATTCGTGAACACCTCCGCCAGAACAAAGCGCTGTGTTGCCGGCAGGTCGGAAATGAACATGATCGCACACAGACATGCGACCGCCCATGCTCTTCCTTTCCTCATAGTCACCCTCCACACATTTAATAGAAAATGATAGATTCAGTCTTAATTAAAATTGGCTCAGAATCGAGAACCGTACACCGGTATACGGTTGCAGGTAGCGGCAGACGCCGTTGGAACAGGTCAGGCCCCCGCGCTCGCTTCCATAGGAGAGCGTGACGGTATGACTCTGACCGATCGAGTATCCGAGTTCGCCGGCCATCCAGTACTTCCTTCCGGTCGGATCGCTCTCGTGGGTCGTAAACTCGTAACGGACCGTCGCCGTCAGATCCGGAGAGCGGGAGGCGGTTACGCTGAACAGTTGGTTATAAAACTCCGGCTGTTGGATGCTGAAAGAATCCCTCACCCATTCATGCTCGCTCACGATCGTCGCGCTTAGCGGGCCGGAAACCGGAATATAAAGTTGCAGCGGGATGATGAACGAGCGTAGATAATGACTGTCGCTCCTGCCGGTAAACTCATTAAATATTACCTTCGATCTCCGTCCGAAGCCCCCCCTGAAGGATGTACGGTATGAGAACCTGTGGTCGACCTCCAGAAACAGCTCCGTGAATGGAGAATACGCATTGTCGAATGACGGGAGGAATCTCGAAGCGCGCCGGCTCCGTTCGAAGGTAAAAGATCGTTCGTCGAACAGATAAAGATCATGCCGGCTCGATAAGCTCGTGTTGAGCGTGAGCAGGGTGTTCTCGTGAACGGACCAATAGAGCTCGACCTGGAATCCCGCTTCATCATTAAAATCGATTTCATGAATCGATCTGGACAGCAGGGTCGAGGTATGCTCCCGCTGAACGATCGGAGCATTCTGAAAGGGCAGGAATCGCGTCGGACGGGCAAAATCGTATCTTTCAAACGGATTGCGTATGTCGAACCGGTAGCTCTTATAATCGATTGCTACTCCGATACCTTCACCGCTGTATGAGAGGGACGCGTACAGTCCGTAGCCCGCTTCCGTACCCTGTCCGCCTGAATAGCGGGTACCCTTTCGCGCCCAGTTGAATAATCCATTCACCGTACCGACCGAAAGCGAAGCATACGCCTCGATAATTTCGGCATCGATATTCCGTATCTCGATCGGATGCGGGATATCCCCCTCGGCCGATACGGCGCTCAATCCCAACAACAGTCCGCCGTATGGACGCACTTCGACATTTGCACCGAACACTTTGTATTCCTCCTGACGAACGATCGTTACCGAATCGCGGTACGAAATCCTTCCCCCGATCAATCCGACGTCGAGCATTCCCGATCTGTACGCCGCATGCACTCCGTCCAGCCAGGTATCGTATGCAAGTCCTCTCTCTTCAAAAAGGTTGAGCGCAAGTCCCTGTCCGAAGAGATGCGAAAGGTGTCCCGCCCGAAGTTGTACATTATCACGCTGGAACTCCAGATACCTTCGCTGGATTCCCCGGAATCGGGGACCGACCTCCGGCGGGTCGTCGAACAGCAATCTGAAACCTACGGTAAGCGACGGGTGCAGTCCGAGCCGCACATCGGTCAGGTTCTCGAAATACGAGAATGGGATATCGAGACCCGCGATGCCTCGTTCACCGTCTCCGTAACGCAGCAGGTTGGATACCGAGGGGATGACGATCTGAGATTGCATCGAAGAACATATTGAGAGAGAGAAAAACACAGAGGCGCACACCTTCCGGAAAAATACGCTCACTTCACTTCACCGAGCAGTTCTTCGATACGTTCGGCGATGTGCT
>CAZBUK010000179.1:0-3512 GCA_964495085.1 uncultured Ignavibacteriales bacterium | reverse complement strand
GATTTCGGCTTGGTGGACCTGAATCATTCAAAATTCTTTATATTTTATTTTGGACGGATGTGATTATAGTTAAAATTTAACTTTCGAGATGTCTTTCCATCACGAGACCGTAAACGGTCTCGCTACCGTACAACCACAAGCCCCCGCCTGAGCGGGGGCTTGTAGCCGTTCGATAGCGTGATGGTTTACCATCACGCGCTTTCGAACATTCCATTTAATCCAACAACTTTTTCCACCCACCGCTATATTGACATTACAGCTGAAAATAGATATATTCAAACAGTTGTTTTAATCATCTGTTTAAATATTTCCGTCCATGGGGTATGCCTATGCCCGCCTCCGCTGAAAAGATTATCCTCGCCGCGATCGCATGCATCGAAGCGAACGGGATTCATGCGGTGACCGTTCGCGATGTCGCCGCGGAAGCTGGCGTGAACATCGCGGCGATAAACTATCACTTCGGCACCAAGGATAAACTGCTCGATGCCGTTCTAAAACTGACTTTCCAGAATGCCCTGGACGATTGGCACGACATACTGGGACGCGGCTACGCATCCCCCCGGCAGTTGTTTCACGATCTCTTCCGCTACTCGATGGAGGGGATGATGCGGTTTCCCAATATTACCAGAGCCCATCTCTATGACCCGATCACAAACGACGATTATTCCGGATTCTTCGTCAAAAAATTCAACGCTTTTCTTGTATCGCTCGCGGACAAGGTGGAACCGATCTCGAAGAACCGTAGCAGAGAGGACATCGAGCTCTCCATCATGCAGATGTTCTCGGCGCTCCTGTTTACGGGACTGGCCCCGGGGCTGTTCCGGGGTTATAAGCATATCGATTTAAAATCCGTCGCGGGAAGACGGGCATTTACGGACCGACTTGTCACGGCGTACTGGTAACGGAAAAAAGGAAATTTATATTAATGACCGTATCTAAATTCCTGCTCAGCTGCGCGATCGCGCTCCTGCCGATCCTTCACCAACCTGCCGATGCCGCACAACCGACCGGCTCCGTCCGGGGGAGTGTTCACGACAGGGATACCGGATTACCGCTTATCGGAGCGAATGTTTTTCTCCTCGGTACGACGCGCGGAGCAGCAACAACCGTGGACGGAACCTTCTCCATCGACGAAGTCCCGGTCGGGAGCTATACGCTTCAGGCAAGCTACATCGGTTACGACCCGGTCCGGATACCCGATGTGATCGTCAGATCCGATCGACCGACAACCGTGCGCATCGATCTGAAATTATCCTATCTTGAATCCGATGCGGTCGAAATAACAGCAGGATACTTTGCAGCCGTCGAAGAGCAGCCGGTCGGCATCGTCTCGCTTTCGCGTGAGGAAATACGGCGCGCTCCGGGTGCGGCCGGAGATATCAGCCGCATCGTTCAGGGTCTGCCCTCAATTTCGAAGGTGAACGATCAGTACAACGGACTGATCGTCCGCGGCGGGAGTCCCCTCGAGAACATCTTCTACGTCGACAACATCGAGATTCCGAATATCAACCATTTCCCGACGCAAGGGTCGACCGGAGGGGCTGTCGGATTGCTGTATGTGGATTTCATCGAAGATGTGGATTTCTATTCGGGGGGATTCCCCGCACCCTTCGGAAGCCGGCTCTCCTCGGTCATGGATATACGGTTTCGCGAGGGGAACCGGGAGCGGCTCGATGTGAAGCTCTTCATGGATATGGCCGGATTCGGTGCGGTCGCTGAAGGTCCCCTCCCTGCCGGGAAAGGCTCCTGGCTGATGGCTGCAAGGAGAAGTTATGTCGACTTCCTCGTTGAATTGATGGATCTGGTGGTGGCCCCGGTTTACGTCGATCTTCAATTCAAAGCCGTCTACGATCTGTCGACAGATCATCGTCTGGGACTCATATCGGTGATCGGGCACGATACGAACGACCCGACCAGGAAGCAGGCGGAGCAGCTCGACTTCTCCGTATACGGCAATGAGAAATATACCCAGTCGACAGCCGGTCTCACGTGGCGTTGGCTGTGGGGAACCAATGGATTCTCGAATACCTCGCTGTCGCATTCGTCGCTTTATTTCCGGAACAACTGGTCCGGCATCCGTACCGACGGAATACTGGTCCGCAATCGCTCATCCGAACATCGAATAGGATTCCGGAATAGCAATCGCATGAGACTTCACCCGGGACATACCCTCGAATTCGGATTCGACGGCAGTTATCTGTTCAACGATTACGATACATTCTTCGGTGAAACGCTCGATCCGCTCGGCAATCCTTCGCCGCCTCTCTATTATATAAGCGACCTTCGGGCGACGAGCGTGGGGGGATTCGTACACTATGTCGTCAGGCCGTGGGAGCGGCTGCAGGCCGCTGCCGGAATCAGGTCGGATTATCACTCATACACCGGACGATTTTCGGCTTCGCCCCGAATCTCCTTCACGTATCTCCTCTCCGGGATAACATCGCTCAACGGCTCGGTCGGCCTCTATACGCAGACCCTCCCTCTATTTCTCCTGGCGCAACATGAGGGTAATAAGTCGCTCCGCAATCCGGAGAGCATGCATTACATACTCGGCATAGGCAGACTTCTCTCGGAAGATACGAAACTGACGGTCGAGGCATATCTGAAGAAGTACCGGTATATGCCGTTGAATCCCGCTCAACCGTCGCTCTTCATACTCGACGAGACATTTTACGGGGCGCCGATCCATCTCGCGCATGCGGAGCTGACCGACCGGGGAAAGGCGGAAGCGAAGGGGATCGAAATCGTCATCCAGAAAAAATTGGCAAAGGATTTCTACGGCATCGCGGGCGCGACGTACTCAGTTGCGGAATACACTGACTACAACGGGATAATGAGGAATCGGGTTGTCGACAACCGGTATATCTTGAATCTTGAAGGAGGATACAAACCCGGCAGGAACTGGGAATTCAGTCTGCGGTGGATCTATGCAGGAGGAACGCCATACACGCCTTTCGACCTTGAAAAATCGCAGGCGGCGAACAGCGGCATTTTCGATACGGCGCGTATAAACGGGGAACGGCATCCGGCGTATCATTCGCTGAGTATCCGTGCGGACCGGAGATTTCACTTCTCACGCTCGAATTTAGTTCTGTACCTCAACGTATGGAATGTCTACGACCGCAAGAACGTCGCCTCGTATTACTGGAATGAATTCCGGAACGAGCAGGGTATACAATATCAATGGGGAATCATGCCTGTGTTCGGAGTGGAATTCGAGTTTTAAGATTTCCAAAAAAGCAGAGGTCGGAGAGCAGAGGTCAAAAATCAGATTTCAGAAGTCAGATATCGGAAGTCCGGCGGCAGAAGGTGGATTTGGTAAAAAGATTTTTCTCATTTTTGATTTGAAGTTTGCAGGTATCGCCCTAAACGGAACACTGATGACACTGAAACGCACAAGATTTTCACTGATAAAAATCAGTGTCAATCAGTCCAATCTGGATTCCGATATTCGTACTCGGATTTTGAATAAAAATATCGTGTCAATCCTCTAATCATAATAATCCTGTTCA
>CAZBUK010000178.1:0-3537 GCA_964495085.1 uncultured Ignavibacteriales bacterium | reverse complement strand
ATACTGAAAACCTGCCTGCTGAGATCATGTCAAATCTCGATAATTATTTTCTGATACGGGAACAGGGTTTGCCTGTCGCCGGATCGGATTCATTGTATGCCCGGATGATGAGAATGACGGAACAGGCCGCAAAACAAAAAAGCTGATCTCGTCACCTCCGGCTCCACTTGAGTTTTCGACGACACGATGCGGTCACATCGCTTCGACGTGCATTCCCATATTGAATGACGCGCGGCAGGAACATTTCCGGGGATATTTTGCGTTATATATGCAATTCATTTAGATAAATCTTATAATAGGATTCTCATGCAGCTCAGGGGTATACATCACCTAACGGCCATCTCCTCCGATATCGGAGAGAATTACCGGTTCTATACCGGAGTACTCGGCATGCGGCTTGTAAAACGGAGTGTGAACCAGGACGACGTGAGCGCCTATCATCTCTTTTACGCGGATGCAGCAGGGAGTCCGGGTACCGACCTTACCTTTTTCGATTGGGATATGCCGCGGGAAAGGCGCGGGACGCACAGTATTGCCAGAACATATCTACGTGTAAACGGAAGCGGCACACTGGACTGGTGGGTTGGTCGTCTGCAGGAGAAGGGAATCCAACACAGCGGTGTTATCGAAAGAGACAGCAGGCTTACGATCGACTTCGAGGACCCCGAAGGCCAGAGGCTTTCGCTGGTCGATGACGGGGGCACGGGAGACGAACCCGTGACCTGGAGCCTGAGTCCGGTTCCTGCCAGCCATCAAATTCGCGGACTCGGACCGATTCTCTTGAGCGTCCCTGATATCACAAAAACAGAAATGATCCTGACGAAGGTGCTCGGTATGAAGCATGTGCGTCGTTATCCGGATTCGCCGGACAACGGATCGGAGATACATGTCTTTGAGATGGATGCCGGCGGCCCCTATGCCGAATTGCATGTTGCGGTAGAACCGAACCTCCCGATGGCCCGTCAGGGGTCAGGGGGCGTACATCATGTCGCATTTCGCACACCGGATGAGGACGAGTACTTTTCCTGGATAGAGCGGTTGGATTCGTTTCGAATTCCGCACAGCGGAGAGGTCGACCGGTATTATTTTAAGAGCTTGTATTTTCGGGAACCCAACGGGATATTATTCGAGATAGCCACCGACGGCCCGGGATTTGCCGTCGATGAGGATCCTGAGACATTGGGCGAGCGTATCGCATTACCCCCATTCCTAGAACCCAGACGTGAAGAGATAGTCGCAAACCTGAAGCCGATAGAATAACCGTCCAATTAATTCTTTTAAGCGGGTTTAGGTCGTTGACCTCCGTCATCCTAGCTGTTTTCAGCCCGGAGCGAGCATTTTATGGGGCCGTCCTCTATTTCAAGCAACCTCGACCGTTTCCTTCAAAACAATCCGGTAAAAACCCGAACGAACCCTGCCTTTTACGTATTCGTTTCAGACAAATTTTTGACAATCTGTTAACGGTTCGGTGACAAAGGAAACACAAATTATCTCTACTTTTCTTCCGTGATCGTCAGTCATAAGAGAAAAGGAGATGATTATGAATTTCCGTCGGACTTTGTTGGAGATTGCAGCGGTGATGTGCATCACCGGATTCCAGTTAGATGCGCAGGTGACATCATCAATCCGCAAGGATCATGTTTTTACGGATGCCGGCAGAGGACTGGTGACCGTTGCGACGGGGATCCCGTATATCTCTATCGGCGAGATCGCCTATGGCATCGACGATCGTACGACCGTAGGGCTTATCTATGGATTGACTCCGAATGTCGAAGGATACGGGATTCGGGCGCGAAGAGTTGTTTCCAAGGCGAGGGAGGATTTCAGGATTTATTTCTGCGTACCGGTTCTTTACTACCCGAAAACAAAGGACCTCGGCGGGGAGCCCTGGTTTTTGACGAGGCCGAATATCAACTTCGAGTGGATTACCGGTTCGTTTCTCCGGTATAAGATCGGAGGGAGTCTTATCGCTGCAGCTTCACAGCCATCTCTCTTCGGAGGCGAACGCAATGGGGAAGGATTCAAAGGCGGCGTCTGGAATGCCATGCACGGCGGTGTTTCCTTTCCGATGGGACGGATTATGTTCCAGATCGAGCTTTCTGTGGTAATGGATGGATTCCGGCTTGCAGGAGACAATTGGGTAGGCGGTCCACCCGTTATACTGGTGATGGGAATAGCGATGCCGTTCTGATTAACCCGGGACCCTTTTCCGGAGGTTCAGGTCGTAACGCTGTTCTCTCAGTTGTTTTCCGAACGCGGTGGATTCCTTCTCTTCAGTCAATCTGAATCCGAATCGTTTATATAGCGCCGCTGCCGCCGAGAGCTCATGAGTTGTCCAGAGATACGACGATTCGTAGCCTGCCCGGATCAGAAAGTCCATATAAGACTCCATGAGTTTCCGGCCCAGACCTATTCCTCTGAATTCCGGAACAACGAGAAAGTATCGGAGTTGTGCACAGGTATTCTCTCGATGCATAAGTACCAGAGAGCCGACAATCTTCTCATCGTATTCGCAGATCCAGATTCGGTCCTGAGCAGAACGATACCCGGAATAAAAGTCATGCAAACCTGCGGCAACGTATGATTCGAATGCGACGCCGTAACCGTATTCCAGGCCGTAGTATCGGCCATGCAGGTGGATGATAGAGCCCAGATCGCCCGGGACGAGCGTATGGCGAATCGATATGCGATCGAGAGAATCCGTCATGTCCGCCCCCCCTTCTCCAGGAGTTCACGCAAACGACCCATTATAGAAACAAACTCGGTCTTTTCGATTGCGGACAGATGATCGATCATGGCGCCGACGTTTCGTTCCTGCTGTTCATTCAACATAAGAAATTCCTTTTTCCCCTTCGTGGTCAGGGAGAGAATGTGGACTCTGCCGTCGATCTCGGATTTCTTCCTGTTAATGAGTCCACGGTCAGCGAGTTTTTCGACGGTTCTGCTGAGGTACCCCTCGTCGATGCGGATTATTTCGTTTATTTTTCTCGCCGTCGCTTTTTTATTATGGTAGATCTCGTAGAGCAGGCGGACCTCGGTGAGCGAATACGGACTATCGAGAATGCACCGGTCTACAACACCGATGGCAGTCGTATAGAAGCGATTAAAAGATCTTATCTGTTGTATGTAGTTTGTTGTTCCCATTTCGTAGTATAAAATATATACTTGACAAAAGCAAGTATATGGACCACGGAAAGAACCGGGCCTCTGATATGTGTGTGTGGAATTTCACGGTGCAGAAAAAGTGAAAATGTAAGCACAGAAGTGGATCTATACATGACTATATACTGGTATTTCAGCCATCCTTTTCATTGGAGAGAGTATCTTTAGATAACACCTTCTGACCGATTGTGTTACGGAGGGTGTATAAACAGACTTTACTTTTTTTTCTCCTCGGGAACAATTTCTCTCTTCTCACATTCCGGCATTGCCGCTGAAGCAGTATTTTTTCGGGAATAATTGCTTATATTTAAAAACCCATGTCATTGGTGTCCAAAATAATTATAGACTAAGTGAACATAGTGGAATATTGCATTG
>CAZBUK010000177.1:0-3552 GCA_964495085.1 uncultured Ignavibacteriales bacterium | reverse complement strand
CTAATTTCATAAGCTTCTGAAGTAATAAATCATACTGGACCCATATTTTGTGTATCATAAAGTTATACCTTTTCCAATGCAATATTCCACTATATTCACTGTATCAATAATTATTTTGGACACCCATCTTTGCGCAAGAAAAATTACTCCACGAAGATCACCCGATTAAAATCATGATACTCATTATCGATAATTACGATTCCTTCACCTACAATCTCGTGCAGCTCATCGGCCAGATCTCACCGGATATAAGGGTCGTTCGCAATGATGAGACGACCGTGGAATCCATCGAGGAGTTGAATCCCTCCCGAATCGTACTCTCTCCGGGACCCGGCCGGCCGGAGGATGCGGGCATATGCGTCGACGTCATTCGCCGGCTCGGGAAAAAAGTACCTCTGCTCGGAGTCTGTCTCGGCCACCAGGCTATCGGCCACGCATTCGGCTGCGGCATCGTGCAGGCGCCAGTCCTGATGCACGGAAAAACCTCTCCGATCAGGCATGGCGGCACGGGCATCTATCAAGGACTGGAGAATCCGTTCGAGGCGACACGATACCATTCACTGGTGGTCGACCGCACAACGCTGGTACCGGAGCTCGAGATCACCTCGGAAACGGCGGACGGTACGATCATGGGATTGTGTCACCGGGAATATCCGATCGAAGGAATTCAATTCCACCCGGAATCGATTCTCACCGAGGCAGGAATGAAAATGATAAAGAACTGGCTCGGCAAGACGGATTCAGGATCCGTCAGAAAAAACAGCCGCGGCGCCGCACGGCGAAACGAGCCGGAAATCGGACGATAGAAGGTTAGAGTCTAAAAGGAATGCGAGGATATTTAGATGCAGAGCCCCGTACCATTAAAAACCTTTGTGTCCTGTGTATATTAAAAGTCAGAAGAGAATAGATTTACATTATATTCATTTTGTTGCGGCTGTGCCGCATTAGGAAATAATTATAAAGTCCCGTGCAGCCTCACCCCCTTCGCCCCACTTGCCCCGCCAAGGCGGGGTCTCCGCGCGCGGAGAGGGGTTCGGGGTGAGGCTGCCGAAAAACATTTACAATATATAGGGTCTTCGCGACCTTTGTGTCCTGTGGTAAAAAACGATTACCTACAAAGAGCATATTTATCCCGTTTGTAGTTCAACTTCACATGGTTGCGGCTTTATCGCGTAAGGGAGAATATCTATGAAAGAATACATCCGGAAGATACTCGACGGCGGACATCTGAGCGGTGAGGAAGCGGCGGATGCGATGTCGATCATCATGGACGGGAAGGCAACCGACGCCCAGATAGGCGCATTTCTTGCCGGTCAAAAAATGAAGGGCGAAACGGTCGAAGAGCTGACGGCGTTCGCCCGGGTCATGCGATCGAAGGCGATCAAAGTCAGATTGAACGGAACCCCGGCGGTCGATATGTGCGGGACGGGCGGAGACGGTTCGGGAACGTTCAATATCTCGACCGCCGCATCGTTCGTCGTTGCCGGGGCCGGGACGACCGTCGCAAAGCACGGCAACCGGTCGATCTCGAGCCAATGCGGGAGCGCCGACGTTCTCAAAGCGCTCGGCGTCGATATCACGATCCCGCCCGAAAAGGTCGAACGCACCATTCTCGAGACCGGGATCGGTTTTCTGTTCGCCCCCTCCTTCCACCCCGCGATGAAGCACGCGGCGAAACCGCGGGGCGAGCTCGGCGTCAAAACCCTCTTCAATATTATGGGACCGATGACAAATCCGGCGGACGTGCTCCACCAACTCGTCGGGGCATTCGATATCGAAGCCGCGGAAAAAATGTCTCTTGTCTTCAGGGAGCTCGGAGTCCGGAAGGTTCTCGTCGTCCACTCGGAGGACGGCCTTGACGAAATATCCCTTTCCGCGCCGACGACGGTATTCGAGGTCGAATCCGGCCGCGAGATCAGGAAGTACAAGGTTCAGCCCGGGGATTACGGACTGACATCCGTAGACCGTGACCGTCTGCGGGGAGGAACTTCCGAACTCAACGCCGGCATATGCCGCTCCGTACTCTCGGGAAAAGCGGGGCCGCATCGGGACGTCGTGGTGCTGAATGCCGGATTCGGCCTCTATGCGTCCGGATCCGCAACCGATCCCGCCGAGGGCATCCGGATAGCACGCGATTCAATCGACACGGGAAAGGCGCTTAAAAAATTACAGGAAATGATCGAGGTAACTAACGCATAAAGAATCGGCGTGAAGAGACGACGTTCACGCCTTCGCTATCGCAGACCATACAGGACGAATGAGCATACAAACATGAATAAACTCCAGGAAATCATCGAGTATAAGAAAACCGAGATCGAACGCAGAAAGCGGGATACCCCGGTCTCTGTGCTGACCGGAAAGGTATTCTATAACCGCATCCCCTGCTCCCTCACAGAGGCGATGCGTAAGAAGGGGGGCTTCGGCATCATCGCGGAGATCAAACGGCAGTCGCCGTCGGCGGGTATCATACGAAACGGCATCGACGTCCAGGAACAGGCGCGCGAGTACGAGCGGAACGGAGCGGCGGCGATCTCGGTATTGACCGATGAGAAATTTTTCAACGGCTCGCTCAACGATCTGCTCATGGTGCGTTCGGTTGCGGGAGTTTCGCTGCTCAGGAAAGACTTCATCATCGACGAATACCAGGTGCATGAATCGAAAGCGTACGGAGCCGATGCGGTACTGCTGATTGCCGATGTATTATCCGCGGCCGACCTGTACGACCTGTTTAAAACCGCCGCATCGCTCGGGATGGATTCGCTCGTCGAGATCTACAGCGAAGAGGCGGTCGGCAAGGTACACTTCAAGGAGATGAAGCTGATCGGCATCAATAACCGCGACCTGCGGGATCACCGGATCGATCTCAGGCATACGCGTGAAATAATCGAGATCCTGCCGCCGGATTCAGTGGGCGCCACTATCGTCAGCGAAAGCGGAGTGCAGAGCCCGGAGGACGTCAGACTGCTGAAGACCTTCGGAGCGCGCGGCGTGCTTATCGGAGAGTACCTGATGAGATCCGAGAACCCCGGAGAGCACCTGCAGAAGATACGGGAGACCGTCGAGTTATGAATCACAGACTGAGATCGTCACACACGAGCGCATGAGACCGTTTGTAAAAATATGCGGCATCACGAATGCAGTCGATGCGTTCGTCGCAGCGGAAGCGGGCGCGGACGCGCTGGGGTTTAACTTTTACCGGAAAAGCCCCCGGTACATCGAACCCGAACTCGCAGCGGCGATCATCAGAGACCTGCCGCGGGAGATCATCCCCGTCGGAATATTCGTGAACCGCGCCTCCGGAGAGATCTCCGATATTATCGATCTGACGAACATAAGGATCGCGCAGCTGCACGGAGATGAATCACCCGCTGCATGCAAGGGATTGTCCGTGAAGGTCTGGAAAGCCGTACGCGTCAGAAAACAGGAGGAATTATCCGCGCTCCGCGAGTATACGGTCGATGCATTCCTGTTCGATACGTACGCGGGGAACGGTTACGGCGGCTCGGGGAGAACCGGCGACTGGAACCTGGCATATACCGCCGCCCGGTCGTT
>CAZBUK010000176.1:0-3578 GCA_964495085.1 uncultured Ignavibacteriales bacterium | reverse complement strand
GTCGCGATAGGTTGCGCGGATCCTATGACCCGGGGGGACGACCAGAAAATCCCGTTCGTTCCAATTGCCGTTCACCAGATCGAAGATGATCGACATATCGCCACGAATTTTTTCGAATTCCCAACCTGCCTGTAAAGCCGTCTCTCTGGATTGCCGCTCAAAGCGGTCGTCGGGCTCCACACCCATCTCGATATACGCGATCCGGTTGTATTTAACTTTATAGGAATGAAGCGATTCGATGATATACCGGGCGTTATCCTCTCCGTACTTTTCTGCCAACGCTTCGTAGTCCTGCGACATATCGGCGAATGGCTGGAGGGGGAGCTGATTCGCCGACCGGTCCGCGCCTTTTTCTATCCAGCCTGAGGTTTTGAAATAGGTGCCCGGATTTGCATTGAAGTAGCCGAGATACTTTTCCCGGCTGCCGAAGAAGAGGGTGATGCAATCATGTGCGCGCGGCACGACCATCGGAAGCTCCGCAGCGGCGAGTCCGTCGATTCCATTATTGCAGAGTCCGTAGCCGAGGAGGATCGCTTCGTATTCGTCCGCCGGGACCTGATTTATGTGCTCCTGAATGATGCCGACCATCGCCTTGCCTCCGCGATCGTGGAGCGCTTTCGGCAGGAATTCGATATCGATGCGGTGAGGCGACCGCGCGGCGGCATGCCACATCTCTCTGAAGAATATTTCGCAACTGATGAGTTTGAGGTTCATAGCAGAGATGCAGTGTTTATTCCGGATCCGGGCGGCGGGTGATCGCCTCAGCCGGAGTTACGATTTTGCCGGTCGTTGAATCTCATGCTCCGATTTCGACCGGACGAGTCTTTTTATGAACTTCGGCGTGGTACCGCAGCATCCGCCGATGAACGACACGCCTTCTTCGATGAGTATGCGTGCGGCATCGGAAAACTCCTCCGCGGTAGTGGTATATCTGGATGATCCGTCAACCATTTCCGGAAGTCCTGCGTTCGGTTTGATCCAGACCGGCAGGGAGGATTCGGCGCGGATCTTTCTGAAGACGGGAATGTACGCATCGATGCCAGTGCCGCAGTTTGCGCCGATTATGTCGGCTCCGGCGTCGCTCAGCGCCCGGACGGCTTGCGGAATGGCAACCCCCATCATCGTTCTGTCCTTCTCTTTTCCCGAATCGAACACCATCGAGACGGCCACGGGAAGTTCGGTCTTCACCGCTTCTTCGAGCGCGATGAGCGCCTCGTTCAAATCCACGAATGTTTCGAGTACGATGCCGTCCGGATTCGCTCCGGCGAGAACCTCGATTTGCTCGCGATACGCCTCACGCATTTCCTCGTCGGTGACGTCTCCCATGAGCAGCATCTTGCCGGTCGGTCCGACCGAAGCGAATACGTGTGCACGACCGGTTGCCGCTTTTTTCGAAACCTCGACGCCTGCCCGGTTTATATCGGCGACCCGCTCCTCATACCCATGGCGGGCGAGTATGAACCGGTTCGCTCCGAAGGTGTTGGTAAGGATGATATCGCATCCGGTTTCGACGTAGGCCTGCGCAACTTCAAGGACAAGATCGGGGTGGGAGAGATTCCACATATCGGTCGAAGCCCCGGGTGTCAATCCCCGTCTGTACAGTTCGGTCCCCCATGCACCGTCGGTGATCACGGGCGGGTGCCGCAGCAGCTCATCGAGTGTCTGTTTCATGCTCAAGATCCCGATTCAGAGATAGAAGCGTACTCCAACCCCGTTCGGTCAGGTAATGTTCAGAAGTTTCCGGGTGATCCCGACCGCACCGCTTGCGCTATCGCTGTACCCGTCGGCGCCGATCTCGTCGGCGTACCGTTGAGTAACGGGCGCACCTCCTATCAGGACAATGACTTTATCGCGCAGACCGGTCGATCGCAAACCTTCGATCGTGTTGCGCATAGCCGGCATGGTCGTAGTGAGAAGTGCCGACAGTGCGAGGATGTTCGGATTTTCCTGTCGGACTGTTTCGATGAACTTTTCCGGAGGAACGTCGACGCCGAGATCGATTATCCTGAATCCTGCCCCCTCCATCATCGAGGCGACAAGATTTTTCCCGATGTCGTGCAGATCCCCCTTCACCGTTCCGATCACAACCGTTCCGGCCGGTTTGGATCCCCTGGCGGCAAGCAGCGGGTTAATCAATTCGAGCGAGCCTTTCATGGCTCGGGCGGAGATAAGGAGTTCCGGCACGAAATACTCGTTACACTCGAATCTCCGTCCTACCTCGTCCATTGCGGGGATAAGATATTCAGAGACGAGCAACTGCGGATCAGTTCCCTCGGTTAGAGCTTTCTGGGTGAGTGCTTTCGCGGACTTTGCATCGCCGTCGATAATTGCATTGTACAACCTTGTATTATCTTCCATATTGAATCCCGGTTTCGGACTTATGAATAAGAGCATCCGCATGAGGAGCGCATAGAATTAGCGGTTGGCATGCGCACCTTCGCGTAATATACCGAAATGCCCCCGAAATTGCAATGTAATGCGCCGTACTTTTTCTTATATTGAATGCATCCGTTTTTCATCCCCAGATATTACACTCACGTCACAATTACTATTACCCTCTGCAACCTTTTATTTTAAACTTCGTATTATCGTTATAGAGTGTAAAACGACAACCGTCGGGAGGCAGAAGAAACCGCGTGAGCGGTTTCACCGAATAGATACATACCCGCGCGGCAAACAGCTTTCCACTATCACATCGTATTATGCAGGGGATTTTATGGAAACCATACAGGAGTTGAAGCGAGTACTGGAAGTTAATCTGAACTATCTCGAACTATCGGAGAATCACGGACATGTATCCGGGCGAGATGAAGCCGGAAAGAAGTCGCTCCACAACGTCAGGGAGCGAATCGAACGCGTCAAGAGATACCGTAGCTTTATATCACCGATCGTGATTGCACTCGCTGTAATGGCCAGCTCGGCGGCGATTATGGCATTCATCGGAATAACTTTTCTCCCCTGGGAGAAGGTCGGATTATCGGTTCTACTGCTCATTCCCGCAACGGCCTACGTGTACAGCCTTGAGACCCGAATCGAGTCCCTTAAGAAAAAAGAACTGTTTATCATGATGTTGAATAAGATCGAAGGGCACACAGGTTAACCGCAGGGCTATGTATCGAACCTGCGGTTTTTTCCGTCCCGGATCATCGATAAACATCGGAGTTTTCCGCCTCATTACCACTATACCTCCTCTATAAAGAGATTCCCGCATTTGCTTAAAATGGTTATTGTACATCTCACACTCCTGCAATGACCTTTGCACACGTTCTCATAATTATTGAATATGAGAAAATTACCGTTTTCTGTTGTAAAAAACGGAAACTCACCTCTTTTTAAATCCGTTAAACTCACATTTTCTCTGGCACGTTATTTGAAATGATAAAATCAGGCGCGGGACCATTTTCTATCCTGCCCGTCTGAGGGTCATACATCAGGTATTCTCCGGATTCCAGTCGATTCCGGATATCCGGATCTGTAAACCTTAGAAGAATAATTTGTTCTCACTGAAAAACTATTATTCGACGTCATTGGTGTCCAAAATAATTATTGACGAAGTGAACATAGTGGAATATTGCATT
>CAZBUK010000175.1:0-3603 GCA_964495085.1 uncultured Ignavibacteriales bacterium | reverse complement strand
AAGAACGAAAAATAGGATCATATAAGCATTTGCTTGTGCAAACATCCAAGGAATATTCTAGACGACCCAAGCTCAAGTGCCCGCAGCTTCAGCTGCGGGATTAGTGGTATTTCCCTGAACTCTCATCCTCTATTGATGGAGGTGGAATTATAAATATCTGGCTCTCCCTCGCAGCCTCACCCCCAACCGAGGCTGTCGAAAAATCTCAAATTCACTCATTATGCCTCAATATACCCAAGGTGTGCAGGAGAAGCAAGCAAGCGAAATGTCGGTCCGCTCTGGGGAAAAAATTTTTAACATATACTCCCCCACCCTCTTGACAATCATACAATAATTTATTTTATTAGGTCTGCCGTAAATAATACCTTAATAATTAAGGTATTATAACACTATACATATATTTACTAAGGGCATACGGGGGAATTGCTCATTATCGCTCAAACAATGACCCGGCCGAAGCCGGGTCGTCGCTCTCTCTTGCGGCCGTGGAGGACCGGCCGCAAGAGAAATTATATGATAGAGTGTAGCGAGGAAACGGGTACAAGCCGTCCTGTACCAGCGGCAACAACCGTGAACAGGACATCATACCGAACTCATCCGCCGGGGAAAAACATCTCCGCGGTTCGACGCTCCCGTCAGTGCATCCGAAAATACCAGTCCGTACCAGTCCCTCTTCATTGCCGGTAGACCGGCGACACGGCCGCGCACGCTTTGCGCACCCTGCCGGTTCATCCGGCTGAAGCGATACGTCCGGCGCTCGTCGGCCGTATGATGCGACCGATAGAGCAGACGGCTCTATCCCGAATTCATATATGTACAACAAACAGAGGAGTAGCAATGAAAAAAATCGAAGCCGTCATTCGTCCCCATAAACTCGACGACGTCCGCGAAGTTCTCTCCGAGATCGGGATCCGGGGGATGACGATCCTCGAGGTGAAGGGTTTCGGGAGACAGAAGGGGCATACCGAGACCTACCGCGGTTCGGAGTACGCCATCGACTTTATTCCCAAAATCAAGATCGAACTGGTCGTGAAAGACGAGCAGGCTCAAAAGGTCATCGATCTGATCCTGCAGCATGCCAAAACAGGACAGGTCGGCGACGGGAAAATCTTCATACTCCCCGTCGAAGAATCTATACGCGTGCGCACCGGCGAATCGGGCGACGCGGCTATTTAAACAAAATTATATCGGGAGGATATATACCATGAAAAGAAGTTATTTACTCGCTTTGTTTACCGCCGGATTCCTGACAACGGAAGCGGCCTTCGCGCAGGTCGACGTCGGAGCCGCGCTCATGAGCAGGTACGTCTGGAGAGGGGTGGATTACGGGGATTCACCCAGCCTCCAGCCGGCTCTTACTTTTACGGCGGGCGGATTCTCCATCGGAACCTGGGGCGCTTACAGCCTCGCGGGTACCGATGACGGAGTCTTCAGTGAACACGACCTCTGGATGAGCTACGATATCGAAACCGAGTCCGCTTCGTTTTCGTTCATCGTGACCGACTACCATTATCCGGTGGCGCGTTTGAAATATTTCGACTATGCAGGCGACGGCGAGGGAGCGCACACCATCGAAATCGCGGGTGCGATCTCGGGTCCGGAATCGTTCCCCATCAGCCTCTTCGCCGCATACAACGTCCATAACGATCCCGACAACTCGCTCTACATCGAACTCGGCTATTTCTTCACGCTTGGGGACGTCGAGCTCAGCCTGTTTGCGGGCGGATCCACGGGCCAGAGCGCCTGGTACGGAACTACCAAGGGGGCGCTCATCAATACCGGGTTGACCGTCACGAAGTCGCTCGTCATCACCGACACGTTCTCGCTCCCGCTCAGCGCGTCGTTCATCGTGAATCCGGATCTCGAGCACTCGTACCTGGTGTTCGGTATTGAATTCTGATACCGCAGGGCCGGATTCAATTTAATTAAAAAATTCAGGCATCAGCAAAGGAGTCGGGCATGGAATCATTTATCTCAAGCGCTGTCATTGATTCAATTGCAGCAACCGCATCGGAGGCCGTCAAGGATGAAGTGCAGTTAAATCTGAATATCGTCTGGACCTGCTTAGCCGCGTTCCTCGTCTTCTTCATGCAGGCGGGATTCGCCATGGTGGAATCCGGATTCTCCAGAGCCAAGAACGTCGTAAACATCATCATGAAAAATCTCATGGATTTCTCGGTCGGAACCATCACCTTCTTCCTCGTCGGTTTCGGACTGATGTTCGGCGCTACCAACGGCCTGTTCGGGACGACGCTCTTCGGACTCAGCGGGGCTTCCGGAAGCGACTGGAATTTCACCTTTCTGATCTTCCAAACCGTCTTCGCCGCAACCGCCGCGACCATCGTCTCGGGAGCCATGGCGGAGCGGACGAAATTCGTCTCGTACCTCATCTATAGCTTTTTCATTACGCTCTTTATCTATCCGATATTCGGCTCGTGGGCATGGGGGAGTCTGCTCGACGGCAACGGCTGGCTCGAGAATCTGCCGACCGGCGCGTTCGTCGACTTCGCCGGATCGACGGTGGTCCATTCCGTCGGCGGGTGGCTCGCACTCGCGGGAGCCCTCGCGCTCGGACCGCGGCTCGGGAAGTACGCACACGACGGCACCTCGCGCGCCATACCGGGCCATAATATACCGATTGCCGGACTCGGCGTCTTCATACTCTGGTTCGGCTGGTTTGGATTCAACGCGGGCAGCACAACCTTCGGCGACGGCGAGATCGGACGCATCGCGGTGACCACCAATATCGCGGCCGCGGCGGGTGCGATCGCGGCAATGTTCACCGCCTGGGCGATCTTTAAAAAGCCCGACGCGACGATGGCGCTCAACGGCGCACTCGCGGGACTGGTCGGAATAACCGCCGGCTGCTGGTCGCTCACCCCGTTCGGTGCGCTCTGGACCGGTCTCATCGCCGGCGTGATCGTCGTCATCAGCGTTCTCACGCTCGACCGGAAGTTAAAGATCGACGACCCGGTCGGCGCAATCAGCGTGCACGGCGTATGCGGCGTGTGGGGCACTCTCGCCTGCGGATTGTTCAATGCCGAAGCGGTACTCGGTCTCGACGAGGCGAGCACCGGATTGTTCTACGGCGGCGGGATCAACCAGATGATCAGCCAGATCATCGGTGCGGGGACGGCATTTGTATGGGCGTTCGGGATGGGCTTGATCGTGTTCATGGGGATTAAATATACGGTGGGATTACGCGTCACGGCGGACGAAGAGGATGCAGGACTCGACGTCGGCGAGCATGGTATGGAAGGATACCCGGATTTCAAATGAGAATACGAGAGAACCGGAATACGTTTCCCATCGATCATATACTATCCGGCCGGTCGGTCGGACTGCCGCACCCGGTGCGGCAATCAGGACCGAGCTCCGGCCGGAACGAATCCGAGGCGGTTCGCTTTACCTCCGATAACCCCGAACCCCGGCATGCACAATGCAGCCGGGGTTCGAGCGGTTGAGATGATGAGGTGAGGCGAGGCTACGAGGAAGCGCGAAATATTTTAATGAGAAAAACTAATTATGAGTGAGTGGACGGAACTGCTTCTCCCGGAGCAAGGGGCGTTTCGGTGAAACGCCCCTACGCGATATTTAATTTCG
>CAZBUK010000174.1:0-3727 GCA_964495085.1 uncultured Ignavibacteriales bacterium | reverse complement strand
CCCACAACCCCGACGATTTCGGCTTGGTGAACCTGAATCATTCAAAATTCTTTATATTTTATTTTGGACAGATGTGATTCAGGATTACTATTCGGAGTGAAGATTATAAAAAATAATTCGTTGCGGCAGGAAATAGTATCCCCCAAGACTATGGGTCCCGGCAGATCTTTTATTTGCTTCATCGAGCGACTGGGATTTTCTTCTGCAGAAGTGAAGGTAGTTTAAGAATAGGGAATTCTTCCATGCTGCGGATTAGTGACCACGGGGCACCTACATCGATGTACGTGGCGCCCCGCATCTGCAACATTTATATGGCATATGGCAAGTATAAAAAGTACTCGCCTGGCACCGCATTTCGATGAGCAGGCTTCCCGAATACAATTAACTGACTATATACTTAACTTCTAATGACCGAATAGGCATGCCCGGATACATAGCATCATTAGTTCCCGGGGTAAACCTATTCAAGGATCAGGCGATATCTCACTGTTGTAAGTATACGCGTCACATTATTCGCCGGGTTGTATGAAGAACGACTTTAATACGGCATGCGAATACCATGTGGTGTTTCCGCCATGTGCGATTTCGAACTCTACGATACCGGTATCCTTCTTAAGCAATATGGTATCTCGAAAGAATTGCAGCTTGTTCGTTTCGCCTGCTCTTATTGTATCGGTTCGCATGGTATGATATTTTTTGAAGCTCAGTAAGTTTATCAGATCGATAATTTGATCCTCTCCAAGTCCCATTCGTTGGGAATTATCGTCTGCCCTGGCATGAATCGAATTATCGGGGTAAACGATGATCGTAAAGTAAGCAGTCAAATCATCGATCTGTCGGGTATAGATCACGGGCGGCTGATAATACGCATTGGTATCAGATTTAACGCCGGTATACGATTCTTTAAAATGATAATAGTTCGTATCAGCATTGCTGGCCGCGGAGATTATTTCCCATACCCTTGTACCTTCGAAAATACTTTTACTCCCCGCCGATGGTGAAGAATAACGGCCGTAGAATTCATATTCCCATTGATTTCCTTCATTCAGGGGGAAATAATCGTCGCCGAGTTCGACAGGTGGTTCCACCGGGGATGAATTTTCAGTGCAGGCGTTTATCCAAACCAATGCGAGTATGATTATATAATTAAGTATTGTTTTCATTGTATTTGACCATGTATCTGAATGGTTACACGTTTACCGTAATGCAAAACGATCCGTAACGTCGATCAGACGGCGGCTCCTTCGTTCCGCAGAGCATACGGTTCGGTTTTCGGATTGAGTAATTAGTAAAATGATAGGTGATTGCAAATCGTAGAATCACTTGGTAAGAAAAGAGCAAAACGGAGAAAATTGTCAAAGCGCGGGAAGGTATCTCTTTATGCGATATATTCTCGGAATACTGCATCGGATTATCGCGACCTAGAGAATAATACTCAACAGAAATCAGCCGGAGGATGAACTCCTCACAACCGAAAATATACCACGTTTTCTCGTTGAAATCAATAGACCTGGAAGTCCGGAAATTCCAGTTTTCTGATGTTTACAAGCTCGGATCGCCATATTTCAACCGCACGACCCTGGGATTGCTGAACCATCGCGGAATATAAACCACAAACATATTATCGAATTCAGATTCAGGTATCGGTGAAACACTGATCCCGCTCAACCCTTCAACGATCGCCGGAACCGAGTTGGAATGACCGGCGATCAGAACGGTCTCGCCCCGATGATCGGTGAGTACCCTGTTCACCAGATCCGCTATCTGTAGCACGCCGCCCGAGGCAAACTGGTCGACGACGTTCACGGTCAATCCGAGATGCGCCGCAAGCGGTTCGACCGTTTCCTGCGTTCTGCAAAACTCGCTCGCGTAGATCGCTTCTATGCCGCTCTCCCCGCAGACATGGACCAGCGCCTGGGCGCGGGGACTCTGCCCGTTCACCAGTGACAGGGGCCGGTTCGCCGATCCGTATATCGTCGCCGGCGAACAGAGCGCCGCGTCGTTCCTCTCTGCATGACGAATTACAATAACGACGGTTGACGACCGGAACCAGAATACAACCAACAAGCCGATAATCGCTATAGCCAGTAATGACAAAGCGATAGCTAACGGATATCTTCGCTGCAGCCGACCGTTTGACATGCCTCCCTCCTTATGTTTGATATGTCGGTTCGTTTCAGGCAATACCGGATCCGTTACTCCGTCTATGGATTCGTCCCGTGCTCAATATAACTAATAAAATCTGAGATTCAACACGCTCATCCATCAGGATATGCCGGGATATTATTCCTAACTTCAACCGCTTTCAAATTCGAAAATCTTTTATTACTTTATGTTCATTCGGCGATGCGGAAATCCAGTATTTATTTGGATATAGGTTGTTATTTCTCTGGTGCCGATCCCTTCAAACTCTAAGCATCCCGATCACGTCGTTGTAACCATATAGTCACCGTAACTAAAGCGAAGAAACGCATGGACTCCTTAATCGAACAAATCACCGGATTGCAGGTATTAAACCAATTCTGGCTTTCGCTGCTCCTCGTCATTCCTATGGTCTTAATCTCGCGGACTGCGGTTGTCGGCACACGGTACTCGCCGATCCTCATCATTGTCATTTTCGGGTTGACTATGGGACATTTTCTCGTCATCAGCGGTGTATCGAAAGCGGGACTTCCCGACTTCCCGCTTATTCAACTCATCAGTAGAACCACCATCATTGCCTTGACCGTATCGTTCTTCGTCGGAGGCCAGGAGCTGAGGAAGATTATCGGTAACATTCAACTCGAGGCGGATCGGTCCGTGGTCTATTCTACAGAAGAAACGGTGGTCGGAACTAACCGGACCCAGCTCGTATTTATCATCAGAGCATTCTTTCTCTTGATCGGCATCGAAGCTCTCCTCCGGTTCAGTCTCGGAACGAGCACTTCCCTCCTCAGCACGCATTACCTGCTCATTGCGTATATGGGACTTATCGCTTCCATTATTCTTATCGACTATAAGGCAACGGTCGCAAATAAGCCGCTCTATATCAGAAAAGGTCTCGCAGAGATTCTGGCGATCCTGCTGGCGCTGATCCTTTCTCACTACGCCAGCGTGTACATCAGACAAATTATCGCGCTTCCTCAAATCTTTTTCGCCATGGTCATCGCGGCCTCGCTGGGAGCGATCCTCTACCGGTGGAGATTCGGGCCGACGATCAGGTGCCTGCTCTTCGCAGGTATACCGGTGGTTTTAGCTGCCAATTTCCTCATCGGCGGCTCTCGTATTCTCGATGCTTTTGCGATTACGGGAATGAACTCCGTTCTCGCCTACGGCTTTTTCGGCCAGGTATTCTGGATGTTCGGAGGGATAGCGTTGCTGATGTATCTGGGGAAGACAGCGAACGCCAGGAACCTGGCTCCCGGCATGGCTGGTTCGCTTTCGCATTCCGGTCTCACCGGCGCATGCACAGCCGGCGATCTGGGGGAAATTGCAGCCAAACGGGCTCCGATCATGATCAATGTTCCCTTCCTCGGACACATTTTCGTTTTTTCGATTCTCGCGATCAGCGCCCAGGCGGGTGAATTGTGGCTCATTCCGTCGCTTCTCGTCTTCGCGGCGGGTCTCATCTTTACGTACTTCGCGGTCAAGAATTTGCGTAAAGCCGGAGGAAAGGACAGCATCGAAGTGAAAGGGCTCATGCAGTTCTCATTCGGCTGGCAGCTCTGTGCTGTATTCGGAGGTTTGA
>CAZBUK010000173.1:0-3834 GCA_964495085.1 uncultured Ignavibacteriales bacterium | reverse complement strand
TGTCGGGGCAGGAGGGGTTGGGGGTGAGGCTCCGAGGGAAAGCGAGAAAGTTTTAATGAAATTATATCATTGGTGTCCAATATAATTATTAACGAATTGAACATAGTGGAATGGTACATTGGAACAGGTATAACTTTATGATACACAAACTATGGGTCCAGTATGATTTATTACTTCAGAAGCTTATACACCGACACAGTTTAGAGACTATACTTCCATCATGATTTATATTGCGTGTCGGTGTAAAGTCCCTACAGTCAATGTAAGACTTGCTGTTTCCTGCAGGTGAACGTAAGGATTAAACGGCTGCTTCCATTCCGCATCATATATTAATCCCCTAATTCATTAAAACTATATCAGAGAAGTAAACTCAGGTGCTTTCCATCACTGAAATAAGAAATGCCACAGATGCGGAATGGGACGAGTTGTGGCAATCGTGCGCAGCGGCGACGTATTATCATTCGCGCGAATGGGCTGAGATATGGCAAGAATATACAAAAGGTCGAATTAGACCGGCTCCGAAATTTATAGCATTTTCAGACGGTGTTACGGCGGTATTGCCGTTTTCGAAGCAGATGTATTATGGAGGGTTGATCAGCCGGTATAGCCTGACCGGGCCACCGGCCATGGCTTTGCCATATTACGGAAACTGGCTGACCGGGAATTCGTTGGCCGGCGAACATGTCACACTGCTCTCACAGCACATTATGACAAAATATAGCAATATGGTGTGGCGACTGAATCCTTACGATGAAGACTCCGGGAAAATAAAGGTTAACTCGAAATATTCGGAACGGAGATCTCTTGTCACCTTTATGATCGATCTGACCACAGGCGAGGACCGGATTCTGGCGAACATGAAGCAAAGCTGCCGGAATCAAATCAGGCAGGGGATACGGAATAAATTAATCGTTTCCGAAGGAACCGAGCTTGATCACTGGAAAACCTACTATGCGATCTACTGCGATACCCTGAGCCGGTGGGGATCGAAAGCTATATATAAGCTCGATTGGGAAATATTCAACATACTATTTAAAAAGAACAATTCGTGTTCGAAATTGTGGCTCGTATGGAACGAGGGAAAAGCGATCGGAGGCGGTATATGTTTTTACTCCCATGGAAAGATCATTACCTGGCATATCTCATCACTGACCGCTTTTCATAAGCTGCGGCCCATCAATATGTTCAAATATTCGATCATCAGAGACGGAATTGAAAAGAACTATGCGTGGCTTGACTTCGAAACGGCAGGGAGAAATAAAGGTTTGCAGGATTTTAAAAAAAGTTTCGGTCCGGAGGAGAAGATGTGCGATATGATCGTGAACTGGCACCCGGCGATACATACTCTCAGAAAATATCTGAGATAGTATAAAAATTCCGATAAAGTCGTGATCCTGTACCGATTATGATCCACCCCACAACTGAAGATGATAACGATAGATAACGTTCGTCATGCAACGAACGATGAATGGGATTATCACTGGCTGCATAGTGAATGCGCCACATACTACCACTCCCGTGAATGGGCGGAGCTCTGGCAGGCATATACGAACGGGAAGGTACGAGCCGGTGCAAAGTTGATCACTTTTTCAGATAAGAAACAAATACTCTTACCGCTGATGTATCAACATTACTACGGTAAACTTGTAAAGCGATACGGCTTGGCAGGACCTCCATCTGAAATCAATGCAAAATACGGAAATTGGTTAACAGACGGCGACTTATGTGATGACCATATCACACTCCTTTCGGAATACGTGATGCGAAAACATAGGAATCTTATCTGGCAGCTCAATCCTTACGACGAGAATTCGAAAAAGATTCGATTCGATTCTCGTTTTATCCGGAAAAAACCATTTACCTGGTATAGGATAGATTTAACGAAAGGAGAGGAATTACTCCTCGCGAATATGACGCAAAACTGTCGGAATAAGATCCGGCAGGGAATGAACAACGGTTTGGAGGTCATTGAAGGGAATAGCCTGCATGACTGGAAAAACTATTACGAAATATACAGGAATACGCTCGAGAGATGGGGTAAGAAAGCTCTGTACGTTTTCGATTGGAAATTTTTCGAGCTATTATTTACGGTGTATAAAACGCATGTTAAATTATGGCTTACCCGGTTTAACGATATTCCGGTTTCCGGATGTATCTGTTATTATTCTAACCGTTCAATATTTCTGTTTCAATCCGCTTCTGTGAGCGAGTACAGATTTTTGCGTCCGGTAAATCTTGAGAAATACATGCTCATCAAAGACGGAGTCGAGAAGGGATGCAGATGGCTGGATCTCGGTACCGCGGGAAAGAATAAAGGACTGGAAGAATTTAAAAAGAGCTTCGGTCCGGATGTAAGATCCTGCGATATGATCTTCAGCTGGCACCCGATAGTCTACGTTATGAAGAAGTGGCTCAGATAGTCAACGGGAAGGGAAGAGGCGTTGACGTGAACCGTATTCCGAATAGGCAAAACACGTAAACAGATGTCTCCTCCAATTCAACTTCTACAGGGTGAGCGTATGCTGAGTATCTCGCACGTTGCGGATGCGACGCACGAAGAATGGGATACTTTGTGGCGGAATTGTGAATCCGCTACTTATTATCATTCACGTGAATGGGCGGATATCTGGGAATCATACTCCGACGGTGCTATTCGGGCTTTTCCGAAAAGTATCGTGTTCTCGGACGACCTGAAAGTAGTGCTACCCGTCATGCGCAGAACATACTTCAAGGGACTTGTAACAAGGTTTGCACTTACCGGACCCCCGTTTCTCTCAAAATACGGAAACTGGCTCTGCACATCGCCTCTCCAGGATCGGTATATCGGGTTACTTTCCTCATACATTTTGAACAGGTATAGAAATCTGACATGGCAGCTTAATCCGTTCGACCCGGATTCGAAGAGCATCGATTGCTGTTCCGGCTTCACGATCCGGTACCCCGAAGTCACCTATTCCATCGATCTCACGAAGGGCGAGGAGGCGATCTATAAAAAAATCAAGACCAGTTGCAAGAATCATATCAAACAGGGGATCAACAACGGACTGATCATATCCGAAGGGTCGGGAATCGAACACTGGAAGCAGTATTATGAAATTTACCGGGATACCGTGCGACGATGGGGAACAAAAGCGCCGTACTTTCTGGGATGGAAACTGTTCGAAATATTATACCGGAAGAACAGCCCGCACATTAAGCTGTGGCTCGTATGGCATCAGAGAATGCCGATTGCCGGCTGTGTAAATTTTTATTCGAACGGTAAGATCATGGCCTGGCATATGGCATCGTTGACAGCATACAGACATCTTCGTCCGGTACATTTGCTCGAATACTCGATGATCCTGGATGGATTGCGAAATAGTTACCTTTGGTACGATCTTGGTACCGATGCCGGTAATAAAGGCCTGCAGGATTTTAAAAGATCGTTCGGTCCGGAAAAACTTATGTGCGATAAAATCGTCTCATGGCATCCCATTATTTCCAGGCTACTGCGGGCAAGAGAGAAGATACGGCAGGTACAATAGGCCTTACCGTATAGATTTATACATCGATCATCCGGAATCATTTCCGCTTCTTATAGTCTTGATATGGATCATTATCGTGCGATAAATATCGATCGAAATAGCGCAATGATTCATTGAGAATATCGTTAGGTAGATGCCTATGCGCCGCGGCGGAGCAAGTGGGGCGAAGGTAGACTGTACGGGGCTAATTATTTCCTAAAGCGGCGGTGCCGAAACCAAATAAATTTGAACCTCCTGGCGGTAGCCGAGGTTATCCCCGAGGATCATCGGGCTGAAGCCCGACGGGTGTGGGGAGTACCGCCTATCCCGC
>CAZBUK010000172.1:0-3857 GCA_964495085.1 uncultured Ignavibacteriales bacterium | reverse complement strand
CGCGTTCGGGTGCCCCGGGAAACATCGATTCCGCATCTTCCCACAGCTCGCCGACGATATATGCATCCGGGTTGGAGGCATGGACGACCGGACGCCATTCCCGCCAGAAATCATGATGTATCTCGTTCGGCACGTCGAGCCGCCATCCGTCGAGTCCCATATCCGTCCAGTACGTCGTCACGTCGAACAGATACTGTTTCACCTCGGGATGAAGCGCCATGAGCTTCGGGAGGTCTTTCAATCCCCACCAGGCTTCATAGTTCGGCGGTTGCTCGACGCGAACGGGGAAATCGAATACGTTGTACCAGTGCAGGTATTTGGACTTTTCTTCATTCTTAATGATATCCTCGAACGCCCAGAAATCCGGACCCGTGTGATTGAAGACGCCGTCGATGATGATCCGTATCCCCCGGCGGTGAGCCTCCCGCAGCAGCGCCTGAAAGATCTCTTCTGTTCCGAAGTGCGGATCTATCTTATAGTAGTCGGATGCATGATATTTATGATTCGGGAGCGCTTTGAAGATAGGATTGAAATAGATCGCATTGACGCCGAGTTCCTCGAGATACCAGAGGTGATCGATCACGCCCTGCAGGTCGCCGCCGAAAAAATTGTGAGGCGTCGGCGCCCCTCCCCATGGTTCGACGCCCGGCGGATCGTTCGAAGGATCTCCGTTCGCGAAGCGTTCGGGAAAAATCTGATACCAGACGGCATCGTGAGCCCAGTCTGGAACCTGAAAAGTCGGTTCATCGAGCGCGACCCGCGGATACTCCGGTTGAGAACAACCGAGGAATAAACCAAGCGTCAGCAGCATGCCGATGAGTATGGATAAATGTCTCATGGTTTGACTATGTCGTTTATGGAATGATGAATTTTTCATACGCGCGTTCGAATATCCAGCCAATCTGCCGGTCGAGTATCGGAACGGCCGGATTGCTACCGCCGAATCCGAATCGGCGGACGGCGAAAAACTGAATCTGCGTTACGTCTATCCTTTCAAGCGCCTGATAATCGATGCTGAATGTATACTTATCGAGAAGCCGGTTGATGTGGCTGTCAAGCACGAAGGATTGCTTCTCCCGCAGAAGCATTTCGCGGAGGGATTCCTCCACTTCTTCAAAGGTTTGATTGAGATCCGACTCAGGCAAACGTTTCTCGATCAATTCGATTACCGAGAATCCGTCACCGGCAGGAATAGGACCGTACCGTTCGCCCGGCTCAAGCGTAGCCGCGATCCTTCCGATGTCGCCATGAAGGGTCGAAGGGAAAAAACCGAATTCACCGTCATTATGCGCCGCCCAACGACGCCGTGAATGCAGGCGGGCAAGTTCTCCGAAATCCCTTCCGGAATCGAGTTGCGTGAGAATGTTGTGGGCTTCGGCTTGTGTTGAGACCAGGATTTCACGGATATTGACCAGCATTGGCCGCCGGTATCGTTCATTGTTCTCGTCGAAATAACGCCGGATCTCTTCGTATGGAACCTCGATATCTCTCAACAAGTCTCGTTTGTAGAGCTCAGCTTTATAATTATCGCGCCACGTCGCCAGCTCGCTTCGTACCTCGGGGCGTTCCTGGTAGTTGCGCGACAATGCCTCGGATGATATAATTTCATCGACGGCGAGATCTTCGAGAAGATTTCGCACCTGCGAAGGTAAAGGTATCGCGGGATCTCTTTGAAACCAGACGCCGAACATCCTCAGGCGCTGCAGCGCTTCGCCTATGTCCCAGGTCTCCCCGGAGACTCGAAGCAGTGGTGCGTTCAGATCTTCACGCAGCGCAAGCATCAGTTCGTCAAAATCGAGATCGTCGAATCGTACCAAGGGATGATCCGCACTGTCGAATGCCCGCTTGCGCTCGAGAACGCGTTCGAATTCGACGCCGAAGCGACGCAGGCCGGCTCCGAAAACTTCGAGCTGCCTGTCCCCGACCAATCCATCGACGAATGCTTTCGTGCGCGGCTGCTCCATCCGCCTCCGAAGCTGCCGCTCGAGGTTTATCCGCTCCTGCCGGAAACTGTTCTCGGTAATGACCGGATCGGTAAAAGCGTTATCGAGTCTCACAATATAATATCCGTACTGAGTGGCAACCGGAGGGGAGATCTGTCCGGGCTGCAGCGAATCGATCGCGTCCAGCAGCTCGGTGACTGTGGTGTTCCGTTCGACCTGATGAGCTCGAACCATGTGTTCGGGATTATCGGTTACGATGCGATCGAAGGGGGTACCTTCGCGTATTCGCTCCCATGCGATATCCGCCTCCACCGTCGACTCGAAATACAGAAAGCTGACATACGCCGTAGTCCGGCTCCGGATATATTCCTTTCTGAGTTCCTCATCGCTGAAGTCTATCGACCGCCTGACCTCCTGATCATACATGAAGTCTTTCGCATACAATCGACTGAGACGCTCCATAATCGTCTGTACGCCGGGATCGTTACCGTAGCCCGCAGCTTCCGCCTCGAGAGCCAGCGCTTTCTCGGCGAGCACGGCATACAGGAATTGTTCCTTTACAACGTCGAGCCAGCCCTCCTTATTCTTTCCCGGCCATGGAGTCAACTCAAACCGCTGACGGAATTCCCGGGCGGTTATTTCCGTTGATCCCACCCTCCCGACAACCGTCCCGTCGTCTGCCTGTGCATAGACAATCGTCCCGGCGAGGATCGAAAAGACCGACGCCGTTATAACAGGAATGAGGAATCGTATGTACATCAATCCTTATGCTCCGTTTAAAACATGCGAGCGGGCCATATACCGACCCGCTCGCACTATAGTTCCTACGTCCGGGATGCATACCGGGAGCGAACAAATCACTCCCGCCATCCATAGGAAATATTATTTCACCAGGGTCATTCTCTTTATATCCTGGTAGCTGCCCGCCTGGAGGCGATAGATGTACATTCCGCTTGCGAGTCTCGAAGCATCGAATGTTACCTGATAGGTACCCGGATTCTGTACGTCGTTCACCAGCGTAGCGACTTCCTGGCCGAGAATATTATACACCTTCAGGAGGACCTGCTGCGCTTCAGGTATGGTGTATTTTATAACGGTCGCAGGATTGAACGGATTCGGGTAGTTCTGTTCGAGGGAGTAGATTCTCGGGAGCTGGCCGTCACCGTCGACCGATGTAACGATCGTGGGTTCACCCTGCCAGTCGCCCCAGGAGGTCTCGATGACAGATATTTCAGAGACCTCCAGCGGTATTTCGACTATCCTGTTCTCCTGGAATCCGCTCTCTTGCAGAAATGTCGGCAGCGCGACATCGACGGCATATTTATATTCTAACGCCCGCACCGAACCGGAGGGGAAGGTTAGCGTCACTTCATAGATTCCGTCCTCGTCGTCGTCTGTGAGTTCGAGATGAGACCGTTCGTCCTCGAGGTGATCCCAGATCCAGATCAGAGGCGAGACGGAACCGGCTATCCACAGAGTGGTGAATTCGAGATCGCTTCCCCCCTCATCCTGTGCATCCGACATATCCAGTTTGAACGTGACGGTTACATCTTCCGCGAGGAATCCATCGAGTCCGATATCGCTCCAGAATCTTAACGGGATTTCAATCGGATCGCCGGTAAAAGTGAATGTTCTGTCGGAGCCGAATTCCCAACCGTCGTTCGGCATGCTTCGACCGTCGCCTGCTCCCATCCAGTACTTGTAGTTGACTCCGGTTCCCGGCGTCCACTCAAGATCGATTTCCGCAACCCAGATTCCGGGTTCGAGCAGGCTCTCGGTCATCGGATTATCTTCCGACCAGCTGTTAAACCCGCCGCGTACATACGCGATGTCTCCTTTACCGGCATCGAAATTACCCACCAGCTCCTGCGTCCTCATATCAACCTGGAAGAAGATGGTAGCGGTCGTCAGCTC
>CAZBUK010000171.1:0-3876 GCA_964495085.1 uncultured Ignavibacteriales bacterium | reverse complement strand
CCAGCTCCTGCGTCCTCATATCAACCTGGAAGAAGATGGTAGCGGTCGTCAGCTCACCGTACAGAGCGTCGAACTTCACGAACGGTAAATTCTGCCCCTCCGCTCCATCGAGTATGTAGGACCGGTTGGGATCGTTCTGCCACATATCCCCGCTTCCGTCTCCCTTGACGATCACAAATTTCCATTGAATCTCCGAGTCGACGTAGATGTCCTGAAACTGGAGCGTGGTCTGATAGGCATAGTCGGACTCGTCATGTTCGACCGCTTCCAGCTTGTAGTCATTTCCCGCCCACTCCGGACCGTCCGGATCAATCAGTTTCTGGAACGAACCGCGCATGACCACGGTATCCTGAGCGGGATCGAAATCGCCGGAGTCGTACCGGTCGACCATATCCACTATGAACGTTACGTTCTGGAGAGGCGCGACGTTAAATATCGCACCGGGGATGGATTGTTCCGCATCGCCCGTTACCGTATATTTCCGGTTGCCGAGGCTTCCCTCCCATACATCGTCTCCCTCTCCCGGAACGATCACGAATTTAAATTCGATTTCGGTATCGGCATCGACCGTAAATTCAAAGGCGCCTTCATAGATACTGTCGTTCTCAGCAGTCGCGGTGAGCTGATGGTCGGTACCTCCCCATCCGTTCAATGAACCGCGCATCACGACGCTATCCGTTGAAGCGTCGAATCGCTCCGCCGCGAGCTCGCGCGTCATATCTACCGTGAAGGTGAGCTCGACCTGCGCGAATGTGAAAGCAGGAATCAGTGCGAGAAGCAGCACAAAACCCGCGAACCTAAAGTTACAGCTTTGAAACCAATTCATATATCCCTCCGATGAATAATGATTAGACCTAAAACGTTACTCTTAGTGTGTCTCATGGTCTGCGATTCTATCACCTCCTTTGATGCATCATTTTTACATGCAATGACAAATTAAACTCTGCCCGCGGACGACCGGCGCCGCAGGCTCCGCATTATTCTCAATTAAAAAATAATTCCGACGGAGAACGACTGAATATTCGAGAAGACGCCGAACTCCTGGTATACATAATCTACTCTGACGTTCGTGGTTGCGGTGAAATTAATTTTGAGTCCGCCGCCGAAAGTCCAGGTTTCTATCGGATCACCAATGAATAAGGTCCGATAACCTCCCCTCACCGAGAGCAGATCGTTCCATGTATATTCGATTCCGGCGCTGACGTACGGCGATTCATCGTTCGGATAGAGGGCATCGGAACTGACAATGAGATGATTCTTCTCATGCCGGAGCACGTCCATGGATACTCCCACCCGGAAAAAGAGCGGAAGCACGAACGCGTCTGTGAGCAACCTTCCGGGTATCGCGTCGTTAGAACCGAATGAATTCGGATCCGAACTGTACCTGATGCTCAGATTTTTCCCGTCCATCTTCATGTCCGTTCCGAAGTTGGATATCGAGACTCCGAGACGCATGTCGTTGAATCCCGTTATGAAGAGCATGCCGACATCGAGTGCGAACGCCGACGCGCTTTCGCTCCAAATCCGCTGATTGATATATTTGACCGTCCCGCCGATGGAAAACCGATCGGTGAGATTCCGCGCATAGGAAAGGCCTACGGCTATGTCCATCGCCGACCAGCGGTCGCCCGTTCCCATCGGCTGATCAATCGTCGTCACGATATCCTCACCGTAATCGAGCTGGGTAAAATGGATCCCTATGGAATTATTCCTGTCCAGCGACAGCGAAATACCCGCCCAGTTGAATTTCGTGTTTACGAGCCATTGGGTATGGGAGAGACCGAGTTCGGATCGGCCGACCCTCGCGATGCCGGCAGGATTCCAGTAAAGCGCGGTCGCATCGTCGGCCATCGAGCCGAATGCGCCTCCCATTCCCGTTGCCCGGGCGCCGACGCTGATGCCGAGAAACTGGGCAGCGGTCGTTCCTACCTTCGACTGACCCTGCAATCCGGTGGAAAGGAGGATTCCCGCTGCAAGAGATACCGCAAAGAGCTTCGTCTTCATGACTCAATCCTTTTGGCTTATTTAATTATTGCCAGTCGACCGAACTTCTGACCGATGCCGGGCGCGGTGATAACGTAGAAATAGACCCCGAAGGCCACATCCAGATTCTCGCGTGAGCGAAGGTTCCAGGAGACCGACCCGTCATGCATTCCGCCGTCGTGATTCAGCGTAACCACGTGGGCTCCTCTCGACGAGTATATATCGATCTTCGATCCGGAAGGGACGTTGATGAAATCGATCTTGCGCTCTCCCCTGCCGCTGATGACGCCCGGAGGGAGCGGACGCTCCCAGTTCGCCGCGGCGACGTAGGGATTCGGAACGACCCTGATGTTATCGAGATTCGTCTTCGCGGAATCGACGTCGGATGTCTCCGCAACGGAGGTGAATTCAAAAATATCGCGCGACGAGAACGGTTTGACTGTACGCAGCGTAACGGCGTTACCCGCCCCGGGCAGTTCGACGCCCGGCAGACCGGTGATGACGATCCTCCATGTCGGTGTTTCCACATTTTGCACCGTATCGAATACGATAATCGTAAATGATCGTCCCACCGGGTCGGTGACCGGGTTCGAGCTGAATACAAAGGGAGGATGTGTACCGTCGGTGACATTACTGAGTTTGAAGGTGACATCCCGTTCAGCGCTTCCCGGAATCGACGTCCGCCGGACCGACCGTCCGACCGCCTCATCGAAGAACTCTATTCTGTAATCGGCCGGATACCGGATCGCGGTGGTGATCGGAATCCTGTCCATTCTGAAGCGGTAGCCCTGAAAGTCGGGAATTTCCGCAATCGTTCCTTCCCAGGAGGACAGTGTATCCGAATACAGGACCTCCCAGACGTTGCTGAACGAAAGCTGGTATCCGTCGAAAAACCTTGTTTCGCCCGTAAGCGATCTGTCCCTCCGGACGACCGTGTCGGGGGCGGCCGGATCGGTGATGTTGACGACGCTGTATGTTTCGGTGATGAGACTTCTCGACGTGTCCGAAAATACGATCCTGTATCGTTGATTATCCTTGACGTCGCGCGGATTTATGATGCTCGAGAATACCGATCCCCACGCCGGACCCTGCAGATGTTCCAGACGGCCTGCGCCTTTGGGAGGTACATAGCCGGCGGTCGGAGCGTTCGGAACCACAACTGCCGTGTTGATATCGGTAATGACTTCTCCGGTGATCGTCGTACTGAGGAACCGGGTGTTCTCGGAAGGATAGACGTCGTATTCCGGCGCTCCGCGGTCGTATGCAACTATTGCATAATAATATGTCACGCCGTTTATCACGTCGGTATCCACGTATCTGTGTCTGACGCCCGTATCTTCGCCGAGCCAGAATTGCGTCCCGACGACCCTTTGATTCAGATCGGGGCTCGAAGGGAAGAAGCCTTCAATCCCGTTGACCAGGTCGTACTGGGCGAGCGGCGTCAGGAACCGCGGGTTTCCTTTGCCGTCGGTGATCGTTCTGATCTCTCTGAAGTCGGGATCGCGGGCACGGTATATTTTGTACCCCTCGAAATCGAAGCCCGCATCCTCATCGTTATAAAAACGCGCGATGACGCGGTCGAACGACAACTCGGCCGCATCGTCCCAAAGGAGCGTTACATTGCCGTCGCCGGGCACTACGGTGAGCGTCGGTTTATCGGGCGGTTTCGGGAACTGGTAATTTGCGTCGTAGATATCCTGCACCGTCCGCTTGGTAAAGAAGAGCTGATCGAAGTCCTGACCGTACAGCAGCGCGACCGACATGCGCTCGGTCAGTCCCGCCGCGAGCGGAAAATAGCCCGACGTGTAAATAAGATCGCCGTCCTCACCGCGCAGGGGCTCGCTCGTGCCTCGGACCTGTTCATCCGGGGGAATCTGCTCGTGGCCCTGGGCG
>CAZBUK010000170.1:0-3919 GCA_964495085.1 uncultured Ignavibacteriales bacterium | reverse complement strand
GAGAAATTCGGCGAGGAACACCGGGGCCGTATCGAAATCGGAGTCAGGCAGGTCGCCGAACGTTGGCGAAGCGACGACGGAACGCCGGAGACGTTCCGCTCATTCTGTCTCGAAAATTTCAAACTACCCGGAAATGACCTCGACCTCCTCTTCGATCGTTTTCAGGCGAATCTAGAGGCGCTGTACGGAAATCTCCACCGGATCAACCGGCAGTTCATGTGGCAGCTCCATGTCGATGGAGGCACGGTCCTTCCGGTCGACTATATGTTCGGCGGTTTCGACGTATACGCCCATGTTGAAGAGGATCTGTTCGCCTCGAAGATCGCCTTTACCGCGCTGCTCAATTTCCCGATAGCATCGCTCGAGATGAAAACGGCCGAGGGTACGGGATGGTCGCGGAGAACCTGGGCAGAAGCCCGTCTCGCCGACGAGTTCCTCAACCGTGTGCCGGCGGAGGTGAATCAAAAACGTACCGGGATCTACACGGTCGCGGACGATTACATCAGCAACTACAATATATATATGCACCGCCTGGTGCGCGACGACGGAACGCGCCTTTTCCCCGAAGACCTCCGGCTCATCAGCCACTGGGGTCTGCGCGACGAGCTGAAAGCGCAGTATGCGAATCCGGACGGCCTCGAACGACAGCGGACGATCTACAAGGTTATGGAACGAATCATTGCACAGGATATTCCGGAAATTATGGTGAACAGGAACGAGGCGGACTGGAATCCCTTTACCAATGAAGTCCGGAATCCGGACACAGGCGATAAACAAAGCGCTTCACCCGAACCCAACACCCGCTACCATCATCTCTGGAATATATTCCGGAGCGAGCTGACGCTCGATCCCTATATGCCGGCGACGCCGAGCCTGATCGACAGGCGTTTCAATCGCCAGCGGGAGATACTCGAATCGGACGTGGAAGCTGTGCTGCACGAGGTCATGACAGCGCCGGCGCTGAAGGAGATCGCCGCGCTGATCGAACGGCGGCTCGGACGCGAGCTTGAACCGTTCGATATCTGGTACGACGGATTCAAGGCAAGGGGTAATTACGGCGAAGAGCAACTCGACAAGATCGTGAAGGAACGGTTCCCGACGGTGCAGGCGTTCGGGGAACGCCTCCCGGTCATTCTGCGCAACCTCGGCTTCACGCGCGAGAAAGCCGCTTATCTGGCCGAACGCATACAGGTCGATCCCTCCCGCGGCGCGGGACATGCATGGGGAGCCCGTATGCGGGACGATAAGACGCATCTCCGAACCCGCGTACCCGCAGGGGGCATGGACTATAAAGGATTCAACATCGCCATGCACGAACTCGGGCATAACGTCGAGCAGATTTTCTCGCTCGAAGGGGTTGACTATTATACGATGAACGGCGTCCCGAACACGGCATTCACCGAGGCCTTCGCGTTCGTCTTCCAGTACCGCGACCTGGATATGCTCGGACTCTCTTCGGACGACCCGCAGGCCGCAGCCATGAGATCGTTGAACGACATGTGGATGACCTTTGAAATCGCTGGCGTATCACTGACCGATATACGCATCTGGCGGTGGATGTATGCAAATCCGGACGCGGGACCGGAGAAGACGCGCGATGCCGTCATGGAGATCGCCCGTGGCGTCTGGAACGAGTACTTCGCCCCGGTGTTCGGTGTGGAGAACTCGACCGTCCTCGCCATCTACTCGCACATCATCGATCTCGGCATGTATACCCCCGATTATGCGATCGGACACATCATCGCATTTCAGATCGAAGATTATCTGAAGGGAAAAAACCTCGCCGTCGAGATGGAACGCATGTGCCGGCTCGGACGAATCGCCCCGCAGGTCTGGATGCAGCAGGCTGTCGGATCGCCCATTTCTGCGCAGCCGATGATCGGAGCGGCGGAAGCCGCGGTATCGGCGGTACGGTAGTCCGCGGCCGAAGCCGACGGATAAACAAAGACATTTCACCCGAGGAGAACAATGGACGCTCTGGAGCTTGCACGGTGGCAGTTCGGTATAACGACAACGTATCACTTTTTCTTTTCGCCTCTGACGATGGGACTCTCGGTTCTGGTTGCGGTGATGCAGACTTTTTATTACCGGACCGGATCGGACGAGTATAAGAAACTGACCAAGTTTTTCGGAAAGCTGTTCGTGATCCTCTTCGCGCTCGGCGTGGTCACGGGCATCGTGCTCGAATTTCAGTTCGGCATGAACTGGTCGGAATATTCCAGGTTCGTCGGCGATATCTTCGGCATACCCCTGGCGATCGAGGCGCTTACCGCGTTTTTTGTGGAGTCGACATTCATCGCGCTCTGGCTCTTCGGGTGGACTAAGCTGCCGAAGGGGATCCATCTCGCATGCATCTGGCTGGTCGCCATCGCAGCCAATCTCTCGGCGATCTGGATCCTCACCGCGAACGCATGGATGCAGTCCCCGGTAGGATATATCCTGAACGAAGGTCGCGCCGAGCTTGCTGATTTCGTCGCCGTGCTGCTGAACGAGCGGACGCTGGTGATGGTCCAGCATACGATCGTGGCGGGGATGATAACCGGCGGGTTCTTCGTGCTCGGGATCAGCGCATGGCATCTTTACCGAAAGCATCAGACGGAGTTGTTCGGTAAATCCGCCCGCATCGCCCTGGTGGCGACCTCCATCGCCGGGCTTCTCGCCGCGACGACCGGTCACGATCAGGCGCAGGATACCGTTCGTACGCAGCCGATGAAGCTCGCCGCGATGGAAGCGCTCTGGGAATCGGAACAACCGGCGAGTTTTTCCCTCTTTGCCCTCATCGATCAGGAGAACAGGACGAGCACGCGGGAAATCCGCCTGCCGTACCTCCTGAGCGTCCTCGCATACAATAATATCACGAACGAGGTCAAGGGGATGAAGGAGCTGCAGGCAGATCAGGAGGCCGTCCACGGACCGGGCGATTATATTCCGCCGGTCGCAGTGGTATACTGGAGCTTCCGCATCATGGTGGGACTCGGTTTTTTGTTCATCTTCTTTAGTTTATGGGGTCTCTGGCTCTGGTGGCACGGCAATCTCGATACGAAGAGGGCGTATCACAAGCTGGCGATCGTTGCGATCTTCCTTCCGTTCGTCGCCAACTCGGCCGGTTGGATGGTTGCGGAAATGGGCCGCCAGCCGTGGGTCGTACAGGGATTGATGCTCACCGCAGACGGCGTATCGCCGAACGTGAGCGCCGGCGCCGTCCTCCTGAGCACGATCGTATTCACGCTGGTATACGGAATTATCGCCGCGGTGGGGTATTACCTGATTCACCGGTTCGCGAAGCCGGGCGTGACCGAGGATTCGGAGAAAGCGCATGCGTATTAGGGGGTGTTAAAAGCACATCGCGATAGATCCGGGGAAAAAAAGCGCACGCAAAGACGCTAAGACGCAAAGAATTTTTTTGCTTGGATTATTAAATAACTTTGCGCGAGAATAAAAAGTACGTGAAGACACATAGCCTCTAAAGGTTTTTAAAATTGATTTTTTATGTATTTGGATCTGGTTATTTGATGGGTTATTTACGGCAATGTCAGGATTGACCATTAACAGCTAAACCACAAAACACTTTGCGCTCTCTTTGCGTCTCAGCGTCTTTGCGTGAGAAAAAGCGCATCCCGATAGAGTCGTGACAAAGACGCAAAAAGCGCACGCAAAGGCGCAGAGACGCAAAGTTTTTTTTAGGTATTTAGATCTGGTTTTTCGATGGGTTATTTACGACAATATCAGAATTCACTATTAACAGCTAAGCCACAAAACACTTTGCGATTCTCTTTGCGTCTTAGCGTCTTTGCGTGGACAGAAAAGCGCATCCCGACAGAGTCGGGAAAAAGGCGCAAAGGTTTTTTTGTATTGATTATTGAAAACACTTTGCGATTCTCTTTGCGTCTCAGCGTCTTTGCGTGAGAAAAAATGCACG
>CAZBUK010000169.1:0-4011 GCA_964495085.1 uncultured Ignavibacteriales bacterium | reverse complement strand
TCTCCACGCTCGCGGCAATCCACGGAAGTCCCCGATAATCGATGATGATCTGAAATATATCGGCGCTGCCGATGCTCCATGTAGGATCGTCGTATATGGTAATTTCGGGCCCGAAGATGATCGAGCCGTCGGAATGCGCTCTGCCGCGGACATACCTTAAATCTCCATCGACATTTCTGATAAAATGGAAGTATGTTCCGTCGAACGCAACGCCGAACTTGTTATAGCCGCTGTTCAGAGAAAAGATGTTCTGCCTCGCCGTCCATACTCCTCCCTCCTCGGCTTGTTTCGTTTTCCAGACCGCATTCGTACCGGTGTTGTAGAAGACCCATACCCGCCCGAATGCCGTATAAGGTCCATAGTTCTGCATGCCCAGCCCGAGAGCCCGTTCGCTCTGATCGCCTGAGTCGTACTGTGAACCGTACTCGATCGCTATCTGCGAGAGTCCGATCCCTGTAACCGCTGTGCATGCCAGGATCGTAAAAAAAACGAAACGGGCGAATCGTTGGATAGAAAAGTTCATGTCCTCCTCCTCGAGGTGAATATGTTAGTTTATAGGTATATGGTTGTTGTTAATTTAGCCTTCAGATCATTTTGATAATACGCAAAGTACAATGATATCGGATAGGAGTATGTGATTTATGTCAAATCCTCTTCTCACGCTTTTTTGGGCTCACGCAAAGACGCCGAGACGCAAAGAAAACGCAAAGTTTTTTAGGTTATGGGGTATCTAAACGCACAATAATGCCGGTAAAAACTAAAATTTGCCAATTCCCATCTTTTACCAAAAAACCCTTTGCGGCTCGGCGTCTTTGCGTGAGATTTTGTCAAAGCCTATTTCACAAGCGCCAACCGTTTCGTTTCGACGAACTCACCCGCCTGCATCCTGTATATATACGTTCCGCTCGCAAGTCCTGAAGCATTGAATTCGACGTTATAGTATCCGGGGGCTAAATACTCGTCGACGAGCCGCCCGACCATCTGCCCTGTAATACTGTATATAACGATCGTTACATAACCTGCGACGGGTACCGAGAACCTGATGTTAGTGACCGGGTTGAACGGATTCGGATAGTTTTGAAACAGCTCGTATCTCCCGGGAACGCCGGGATTTTCGATATCTACAAACGATGGGTTTGTGGTAACGAAGGTCCTTGTCGCAGACCAATCACCGCCGCCGGTCAGATTGAATGCTCTCACTCTCCAATAATACCTGGTGTTCTCACGTAACCCTCGAACCATCAGATATGTTTCCGTCCGGCTTGTATCGCCAATTACTTCCTCCTGAAAATCAGCTTCTGTAGAAAGCTCAATATAATATGCGTCGGCTCCTTCGACGCTCTGCCAGATCAATATCGTATCGACCGCAATATTGTGTGCGTCGTTTGCGGGTGCGGCCAGCAGAGGAGCAGCCGGTAACGCAGGAGTCGTCGTAAAACTACGGACGGCAGACCACTCTCCCGCGCCGCCCGGGCTGAACGCACGGACGCGCCAATGATATGTCGCGCCGTACGTTAACCCCTCCGTCATGAATACCGTATCGGCTATGCTACCGACGTCGATTTCAGGCGAATCGAAATCGGATTCCTCTGTAATCTGAAGCCGGTATTCGGTCGCACCGGGCGCCGTATGCCAGCTCAATTCAGCCGCAAGGGGGATACCGATCACGCTATCCGGAGGATTGTCGAGGAGGACCGCCGATGGAAGATCCGGGATTGTTGTAAACAACCAAACAGGCGACCATGATCCGGTGTTTCCGGTATTCTTTCCCTGAACCCGCCAATAATAGATAGTGTCAAAGGATAAACCCTCAGCGGCATAAAACGTATCGACAAGCGATGTCTCGTCCGATATCGGAAAGGAGAATGAAGTATCCGACGCGATCTGGAATCGGTAATCGATCGCATCCATTGCGCTTCGCCACACGAAAAGCGGATCGGTAACAATCCCGCCGGAACCGGAATCGGGTGAGACGAGTACAACCGGACCGGGTACCCGAGTTGTTGTTGTAAATGTTCCGGTAGGCGACCATTCACTTATGGCGCCTTTCGTCGACATTGACCGCACCCGCCAATAGTACGCCGTATTATATTCCAGTTGATCCGTCGCATAGGAGGTTAGAGATACGAAACCGGGATCGCTCCGCAGCTCCGAGAAATCCGGCAGGTCCGATAATTGAACCTGATATCGATCCGCACCGGCCGAAGGTTCCCATACGATCAGCGGCTCTATTTCCACATCCGTTGATCCGTCGGTGGGTGCAATCGGAACCGGCGCATCCGGAAATGAAAAGGCCCCTTCGATTCCCATCATGAGGGTCAGCGGCGATCCGTTTACCGGTTGATCGAACTCGTCGGTTTCGCCGGTAAGCCAGAGCACGGCATGGTGAATATCCTGCGTTTTCGACGACGACGTGGAGTTAAACAAACCTGCCTGTTCGGAATTCCACTTCGTCGAAAGCATACTCCAGGTAGTTCCGTGATTGTTCGTTTCCCGGTATCGTATGTTGCCGCCGTCGCGATCCCACAAACGTACGACCCCATTCACCAGGGTGAGATTATTATAAAATTGAATGAGCATGTCGGTTGGCGATACGACCGTCCAACTTCCGTTCTGGTTCCGGCGAGCGACGGTGGTGTTGGTATTCACAAGTGCGATTCCCGGGGCAGGAGACATTGCCGAAGTTCGTGTGCTTTCGGCGTTAATCCCGTTTACAGGTTCGATGTCGCCCAGCAATCCTTCACCCTCCGGGACGGAAACATTTTCCGTCCACAGGCGCGCCTCGGTGCGGGCGGATGGAGCTATGGCGCGAAAGACGAAAAGCATCTTGCCTTGGTCTATCTCGATCACATGCGGTCCGTGCCCGTGTCTCCTGTGATTGAACGGATCCTTCATATCCTTGGGAAATCCCTGCCTTGACTGCCAACCGCCGTCCGAATGGGTGGAAGAAAGAAGTATCGGTTTATAGAGTGTATCCACACCTGAAATCCGGGCGACCTGGGCGAGGATCCATACGGAACCCCGATAGTCGATACCGATGCTCGCCATCATAACCTCAGGTTGCTCGTAATCCCTTGCTTTCCATAAAGGATCGTTATAAATTGTCAACTCCGGATCGAAATCGATATTACCTTCCGGCGTCGCCTTCCCGCGGAGATATTTAATAGATTCTTCATCATACCTGATAAAGTGGAAAAAAGATCCGTCGAACGTCAGGTTGAATTGCCTTCCTTCTATCGCCGGGTATAGGGCCTGTTTTTCCGACCAGGCGCCTCCTTCGAAAAGCTGTTTGGTTCTCCAGACCGCGTTTTCGCCGTCCGAGTAAAATACCCAGACCTTGTTAAAGACCGCATAAGGTCCGAAGCTCATATACCCATAACCGAAGGGATTCCACGTTGAAATATTTTCATCGACCGCAGCGGAATAATTGAGTAAGGTCTGGGCTTGGATTGTCAACGAGAAAACGAACGGCAGGAGTAACAAACTCCGGCTGAGAATGGAGCGACGCTTCATAACCAGGTTTCTCCGGCATCTGACTGTTTCAATGATCTTGAATTCATACTAAAATATACTCGCTCAATTTATTTTCGGTGTCGTACTCGCCTGTAGCGTCAGGTTCAGGCGCGATACTTTACATAGTTCCCGGACGCGCTGTTTCAACCACAGATACACCGTGCTGAAGTGTATCTGATGAAATGCGGCGGTTTCCAGTACAGTATACCGACCCGACTCGACTTCTGCAACCACCGAACGCTTAAATGCTTCACTGTGACGACGAATAACTTTACCCATAGGTCCTCCTGATTATGTTGTTTTGACTGTCAACATATTTCAGGATGTGACCCCCCCGAACCCGTCGGTTACGTGAGAAAATTCGTAATTAAATTAGAACGGTCCGCGGGCACATGAGCGAATCTTTTTTTAATAATCTCTTTAAGGGTTCTCGCTCTCCCTTGCAGCCTCACCCCCAACCCCCTCTCCGCCAAAAAGCGGAGACCCCGCCTTGGCGGG
>CAZBUK010000168.1:0-4106 GCA_964495085.1 uncultured Ignavibacteriales bacterium | reverse complement strand
GTCAGAGGTCAGAGAGCGGAAGTCAGTAATGCACCGGTAGTCCAGATCAGAATCAGTGTAAATCAGTTCAATCAGTGTCATCTGTGTTCCATTATAATAACCTTTGCGCCTTTGCGTCTTTGTGTGATACGAATTATGGTCCTCCGGAGCAACTGAACTCCACAACATCACTTTACCAATACGAATTTTTTCGCCTCGACGAAATCGCCCGCCTGCAGGTGGTAGACAAATACGCCGCTGGCGAGTCCGTAACCGTCGAACGCGATCTCATGTACACCCGCCTCCATTTCATCATCCACGAGTCGCGCCACTATCTGTCCGAGGATATTATAGACGGTAAGGACAACATGCTTCTTCTCCGGCAAAACATATCTGATCGTGGTTGCCGGATTGAACGGGTTCGGGTAATTCTGATGCAGCTCATATTCCCGCGGTAGGGCCAGCGGGGTATTGTCCCGTACCTTTGTAACCGTGCTTTTTCCCGGGTCTAAAAATGCAGCATACAATCCGGGCTCGACATCGGGCGTGGCGGACTTGCTGAGCTCGGAATGGAACGTCGTCGGAAGTGGGGTCCATTGACCATTCTCCCAACGATGGATGACGAGCGCGTCTTCCTCCGCCGGTACCAATGAATCGGCGAAGAAGTAGATGAACAGGTGTCCGTCCAATTCCCCCGACGCCGGATATATATCGAGAGCAAACACTGCGGACACGCGGATGAACGATGCGTCGATCCCGTTGCGCGGAGCGGGGAATTCCGAGCCGAGAACGGCGATCCGGTCTCCCTCCGCAATCCCACTTTGGATCTCGAGCCGGAATTGCCCGTCCGACGTACCAATGTCGAATCCCCCGGATTGGAGCGAATCCACGGTGTATAGCCGGAGCGTCTGCGGGACTTCGAATTCCACCTCCCCGGAATCGACCATCCGCAGAGATAGTATCGATGATCCCGGAATATCGTCGTCAAGCGCGACTTCGTAGCCGACGGCAGATATGGTAGTTTGTGATTCATCAGAATCAAGATCGTCTGCATAAAGAGTGAGAACCGGAGCCGATGGAAACGATTCGACAGTTACCAACTCAAATACCGGCGTTCCTCCCCCGTCGAACCGAATACTGGTGAAAAACGGGTCGACGCCCGAAACCGTGTGCAGTTCGAACGTATAGTCATCATCAAACGGCTTTAAGAGGTTGTTATTCTCCATGGCGCCGAGGAGCGTAGAATGGTATTTCCACTGTTCGCTATCCGCGCTGAAAATATGGATTTCGTCTCCGATTTCCGCACCCAACAACGCAATCCGCCCCCGATAATCCGTAGACCCCTGATCGATGGTCTGCCGGTACCCGTTTCGCTTTCGCTGCTTTCTGATCATCACCTGTACCCGCTCCGCCGGGTTACCGGAATCATTCGTAATCCGGACCCGGACCCGGTCGATATTTTGATCCGGAGTCTTATCGATGAACTCCATCATATCCCCGACGGAGAAATCCGGGTTGCTCAAATTCCAGTTCGGTCCCCGTATGATCCGGTTCGCCGTGAAGCCGAGATTTCGCGGAGTATAGAGCTGCGGCCTAACACCGGGAAAACTCCCGAGGAGAGGTTTGGTTGCCTGTTCCCAGAAATCCCAGCATGTCATCCCCCGTCTCTGATACTGTTCGGTATCCCGATACGCCAAATCGTCGAAGGCCGACATTTCCGTTTGCATTTCGGATGCCTTCGGCCATCCGTCCATAAATCCGAAATTGGTAAAATGGTGAATCCGTTTCTTATCCCGGTCCTGATACTCGTCGTAGAAACCGAATCCATAATGCCCGAACTCATGCACAAGCATTTCGATATGGGGCTGATTATCCGGGATCAGGAGTAGATCGGTAAAGGACCGGATGACGTTTGTCCATTTCTCCCCGAAATGTTTGGGAGGCATGTTGATGAAGGCATCGCGTTCGCGTATTCCATACACCTCCGCCGAAGGCCACTGACCGTTGCTTGCATGAATGCGGACGTCGGCATCGTTCCAGAACCTCTTATCGTCGTACACGGCTACCTTCTCGAAATACGCCTGTCCGTTGGATATGTCGAGCAGCAGGTTGCTCGCCCTGCGAAATGCATTTTCGAGTCCCCGAACGTATGCATTATCCGCGGGCCACTCGACGCTGACGAGCAGGTTATACCCGAAGGATGTTCGAGTCAGGTATAAATCGATAGTATCGGCGACCGATGCGGGGAGCGTCTGTGCATGCACATTGCCATCCTCATCGATGATAAGATTATCGGCATACAGGGTGAACATGAAGCCGTCGAGATCGTGCCGGTTCCCTTTCACCGCGCTCTGTCGATGCAGGCGTGTGCGAATGATGAAAGGAGTTTCCGGCTGGAAGAAGGGGGGGCGCAGACGCAGGAGACCGTTCTCGTCGCTGAATTGGGTGTCGATCATGCGAATCGGCGATTCAACGTTTGACAGATCGAGTTGGCCGATCTGAAAATCCGTAATCCTCACCGGCTGTGCGTCATGGTTCAGCGAGTCCTGCAGAACGCGCACGATGAACGGTTCGGGTACTTCGTCGACCTCCATCTTGTGACTGGTAAGCGTAAGAAGGGGCGTTGCCGCATTGCCTACATTGCAATGGTATATACCTTTTCCGCCGGTTGATATGTCTTCGATGACATAGATCGAATCCTTTCCGATAGCCACCTGAACTCCGTCGCGAAACCATCGATAAGTCATATCGGACCCGCCGAGAGGCTCCGTTGAGAGAATGACCTTATTTCCTTCCCGGTCGGCATAAATCTTTATGCTGTCCTGCGGATTATAGGTGATCGAGCCGGCCGCGTTGAGATTTTTTTCAACATCATCGAACTTCAAATTGTTTCGCTGTATTCGCAGACTTTGCATCGGCGTATCGGTCGTCAGGTCCGGTAGTTCGGTAAGCTGATTGTCGAATAACTCTACCCTGTTGAGACGCCCCAACGAAGCAGGAATAAACAGCAGGCGGTTGTTGTGTACCCGGAGCAGGTCGAGTGAGGAAAGATTTCCCAGTTCATCAGGTAGCCAACTCAGATTGTTGTTGTTCAGAATGAGGAGCTCCAGGCTTTGCGAATTTCCTACTCCAGCTTCTATACTGTTAAGTTCGTTATTATCAAGGTATAATTCCCGGAGCGACGGCAATTGCCCGAATTCGCCCGGTATTGCTCCCGTCAACTGATTTCCCCAAGCGCGAAAGCGAACGAGGCTCTTTAAAAATCTGATGGAGCGAGGGATCGGACCGGTTAAATTATTGTTCACAAGATAGAGATTGGTAACCGCGTCGAGGCCATGGAATGCATCGGGAAGATCACCGTTCAGGTTGTTAGCATTTAAGACAATACTCACTACCCGCCATACGGGCGGATCACCTACCCATGAACCGTTAATCCCAAACCACGACGTGACCGGCACTCCCGGCTCAAGCCAGTTGGAATTATTCGTCCAGTTCGGCCCGTCGGTGGCATGGTACAATTGGACCATTGCTAAAGAATCGGCCGCCGGAACCCACCACACCTGCGTATTAGATTGTAGTGTAAGTCCACAGAGGAATAGAATCAGTAGTGATGTCGGTCGGTTCATGTGTTTCTCACGGACGATACGTATAGATAGGTACGAGGAGAATCTAGTGCAATAGGGGGACAACCGGAATCGCAGCAGCACCTTCGGATGACAATAATAAAAGAGTACTAACTATTTAAATTAAATTCAAGCGGGAGACAGAAGACAGGAGACAGAAGACAGGAGTCAGGAGACAGGAGTCAGGAGTCAGATGTCGGAGATCAGAAGTCAATAGTGCACTGGTAGTACCTGAGGGGAGAAGTAGTGGGGTCCATCTTTTTTAAATTGCCGAAGAATTAACGGAAGGCGCTGTATTCAAATTAAATCTGTAGACGCAGAGGAAACCACAGATGGTTCCCACTTTTTTGTGAGGAGACAGAAGACAGAGATCAGAGGTCGGAGGTCGGAAGTCAATAATGCACCGGTAGTCCAGATCAGAATCAGTGTAAATCAGTCCGATCAGTGTCATCTGTGTTCCATCAGAAAAACCTTTGCGTCTTTGCGTGAACCAGGGGTCAGGAG
>CAZBUK010000167.1:1244-4162 GCA_964495085.1 uncultured Ignavibacteriales bacterium | reverse complement strand
CCTGAGGAGATTGCCGTCTCCGGTGATCACGCCTATCTGTATATTCCCGGAAATGCCGCACGCTCGATACTGAGCAACAATTACCTCGAGAAAAAACTCGGCGTCCGTGCAACGTCGCGAAACCTGAACACGATGACGAAACTGATCGAGATGAGCAGGGAAAAATAAGCGATATGTCGGTGTGAGAGGGATCCGTAGCGTTTCGATATCCGCATATCCGGTTGGCTGCGACGCAGGTCGTCATTGCGTCAGAAAAAGGAGGCCGGTAGCGGACGACGGACCGGAGTCACTCGAATTTCAAGTCTTTATGATAATACTGCCTGTCATCCTCGGTTATCTCCCTTTGTACTTTACAGGGATTTCCAAAGGTCACCGTATTTTTCGGGATATCCTTTGTAACCACGCTTCCCGACCCGACGACCGAATTATCGCCAATAGTTATCCCGGGGTTAATTACGACTTGACCGCCAATCCAAATGTTATTTCCAATCCGGACAGGTAACGCATATTCATATCCCTCGTTCCGTTGTGTGAAATGCAGCGGATGTCCCGCGGTAAAGATGCTGACATTGGGGCCGATCAGCACATTATCGCCGATTATAACTCTTGCGCAGTCTAATATTACAAGATTGACGTTCGAATAGAAATTTTCTCCTATCTCGATATTATACCCGTAGTCGCAGTGGAAGAGGGGTTCTATGAGGAATGATTTCCCGGTTCTTCCGAGCATTTGACGCAAGAGTTCATTTCTCCGTTCGATCTGTCCGGGCGGAACGGAATTGAATTCGAAGAGACGCTCTTTGGCAATCTGCCTCTCCCGCGACAACTGCGGATCGCTGGCCTTGTATGGTCTGCCTGCAATCATTTTTTCTTTTTCAGTCGACATGCATAATCCGCTCTTTGGTATTGTCTCCTCCACATTCGTAAAAGGTCCGCCCGCAGGCCGCCGCCGTTTCCCGGTTTGTCCCATCTGACGTCAGCCGCGTTTTCCCTTCACCGCTTTTTTCCTCTTCCGGGCGTTTGCGATAAGCTCTCTTTCTCTGAACAACACGATTTTTTTAATCAGATCGAGGGGAATCGGTTTGTCGTACGGAAACTGAATCGTCCCTTTACCTGAGGTTTTATATGAGGCGAACTCATTATCCAGCTCCTTTTCTCCTGCGGGAACCGGATAAAAACCGATATGTTTTTTATGGGCTGCGAAATAAATCAGGTATTTTCCATTCAGATTGAATGCAGGAATTCCGTAGCTGATCGATTCCTCCGCTTCGGGTACGGTTCTCCTGACAGTCGAGCGGATTTTCTCCAACAGGCCTCGAATCTCATCCGGAAATCCGGCTATGTATTCGTCGATGTCTTTAGGTTTGGCGGACGGCATCGGAAAGCGTTCGTATCATTAAATATGAATTCCTAAAACGAACAGTGATAACCATTCGAGGGGAGTATATGTGTTCGTAACCCACGATACTCGTGAAAATATTCGAAGAGTCTGATAATTCCCATCGGTTCTCCTCTCAATGATATTTTGATTATCTTGCATGCGAGACGGATGCGTGTGCCGGAAAATATAGACCCTGAACGATACTTCACAATCTCACGGACACTCATCGGCTTAGCGTCCGTCTCCGGTACATTACGACGCCGAGCATTGCCACGAGCGTTATATAAACGACCGCAACGAAAATATAAAATATGAACGGCACCGGCAATACCGCTACGACCGCCGCCGGAAGGAACGCCGCCGTTAAATACTTCAAACGCCGATCCGACGTTCTGATCGAAAAGAATATCGCCGCTACCGTCAACAGAAGCGCGGGAACCCCGAACAGCATCACCAAAAGAAATATACCCGCTCCGACCACCTCGCCGCGTGCGCCGATCGACTGCAGATGAAAATGCATGGCTAACGCTGCACAGCAGATTGCTGCGAGCGCGACGTGGGACCAGAATGTATAGGTACCAAAATTATCAGCGCCTGTATGTCGTCCGGTCATGCCCTATCCACCGATTAAATGTCCTTGCCGGTACACGGGTTCATCACCGCCACCGTACCGAACCTGACATGATTTCTCGCAGATGCATTCGTTTCAAAACTAATCCGATCCGATCAGAAACGCGAGTACCTCGCGTGCAAAGAGATCGGGTGCGGTATACATTGCGATATGCTCCTGTCCCGGCAGAACAACCGTCCTGCAGTCGGGCAAGGCAGTCTCCACCATTCGGGATACCTCCTGAACGACGGGGGGACTGTCGCTGCCCGCTATAAGCAAAGTCGGAGTATGCATATCCCTGAATTGCGCGGCATCGAACTCATAACGCTCGAACGCCCGTGATTCTCGCGTGAGGGTATGAGCCGTCGCCAATCGTTCAGGCCATGCTGGCGAGGATCTCATCATCTCGACATCCGCGGGTGACAAACCGGCAAGCTCGAGATAGTACGTCGACAGAACGTTCTCCCGATCCCCGCGTTCGAGCATCTCTTCCAGTCTCTCCACAAGTCCCCCGGGATCGGGGGATATTCCTGGAAGAGGTATCGAGGGCTCGTAGAGTATAAGTTTCCGGATATTCGGTGTGAGCAGCGACGCCTCGAGCGAACAAAGCCCGCCGAACGAATGCCCCAGGACATATGCGGGCTCTCCGGTAGAATCCACTACAGCCGCCACATCTTCAAACTCCCGCTCGATCGAATAGATGGGTCCGTCCGAGCTCGCCCCATGTCCTCTCCTATCCACCGCACATATGCTCATACGTTCTTCAAACAGGGGAATTACATCCGTCCACGCACGTGGATTTGCGGCGCCGGTACCGGGGATCAGAACCAGCGGAGGACCCGCACCGCTCCGGTGGTAAGAGATACTCGTACCATCCGCTGAAATTGCTCTTTCCATATGTTCCTTCGCTAAGGTTGAAACAAGAAG
>CAZBUK010000167.1:0-1144 GCA_964495085.1 uncultured Ignavibacteriales bacterium | reverse complement strand
CCGTGCTGATTGAGGAGAAACCGATACACGCCGCATTTCCGGTAAAGATACGCACACAAGTCTATTCTATCAACACCTGAGTAAATTGATTAGTCACTTATATGCGAACCGGGATTTTGAATTTGACGGAAAACAATATTATTTTGTACCCCTCAATGCCGGTGATCAATACATAGCATGAAGGATATTCAATATGACGAAAAAAGCAAAATTCCTCAGACGGCTTAATGAGGCATTCTCAAAAAACAATACGGCCTATGTGGTCAAACAAATGACCGACGATATCAGGTGGACGATCATCGGGGATCGGACCGTCGTCGGTAAAGAAGCCTTCATCGCCGCATTAAGTGAGATGGCGGCGGACAAACCGTTGAAGCTGACCATCAAAAACATAATTACCCACGGCGATTCCGCAGCCGTAGAGGGGACGATGAAAACGGAAGACGGCAAAACATATGCGTTCTGCGATGTGTATAAATTCAGAGGGTTTAAAAATCCCAGGATCAAAGAGATGACGTCATACGTACTCGAAGTACGGGAATAGATCTACGGCTCGGAACTCTATCATTAAAGAATCGTTCATGACTCGTATAAGGCATATTCATTCATTTCAAAGTACGCGCTATGTCACCGGCAAAAAATAAAAAAGGCATCCTCAAAACGATCATTATCGTCCTGTTATTGATCGTTGCGATCCCCCTGATCACGGCATTGTTTGTGAAGAAGGACTATGCCGTCGTGCGTGAAGTCGCCGTGAACAAACCGAAAGAGGAGGTTTTCGAATATCTCAAATACCTGAAGAACCAGGATAACTTCAGCGTCTGGGCGAAAATGGATCCGGACATGAAAAGGGAATACCGGGGCACCGACGGCGCCGTCGGTTTCGTCTCTGCCTGGGACGGGAACAAAGACGTCGGCAAAGGAGAGCAAACGATCGTCGGTATCAACGAAGGCGAGCGGATCGATTACAAGATTCATTTCATCGAACCGTTCGAAGGACTTGCGGATGCATATATTACGACAGAAGCCGTCGCGGAATCCCAAACGCATGTGATCTGGGGCTTCAACAGCCGGATGCCCTACCCGTTCAATCTCATGCGCCTGTTCATGAGTATGGACGAGATGATCGGGAACGACCTCCAGA
>CAZBUK010000166.1:0-4200 GCA_964495085.1 uncultured Ignavibacteriales bacterium | reverse complement strand
TTACTGTCTCCGTCTGGACGGCTTCACCGAGTTTATCATTCATTCGATTATTCCCTTGATTGCCTCGTAGATTTCTTTCGGGTCATGAACGCTCCCGCCGGCATGGGGAACCGATACGGTTTGTGCCTTCCCCGCAGCGCAACGCTCGACCTCGAGCACCATCTGACCGAGGTTAAGCTCCGGTACAACAAATCCTCTCACGTGAACGGCAAGTTCGCGGATAAGTTTTTCTGGAAACGGCCACGCGACCACGAGTCTGAGATGGCCGACTTTTATTCCTTCGCTTCTGGCTCTGTTGATCGCGGGCAGAGCGACACGCGAGGTAATGCCGTATGTGACAACGACGACGTCCGCCCCCTCGACCTGGTCCTGTTCGACGAATCTTATCTTTTCTTCGTTCAGCTTGATCTTGTCGACAAGCCGCCGCACAAGCCGGTGCTGTTCGGCGGGATTCATCGCGGGATACCCCCGTTCGTCGTGCGTCAATCCGGTGAGGTGAAATCTGTATCCGTCCCCGGCTTTTACCATTTCGGGGATCATCGATCCGTTGGTAGCGAACAACCGGTATTCATCCGGCGTCCGGCTGGTATATGTACGTTCAACGACCGGTATTCTGTCCGGCTCGGGTATGACAACCTTTTCGGTCATATGCCCGACGCATTCATCCATCATGACAATCACCGGCACCCTGTACTCTTCGGCGAGATTGAATGCATGCACCGTCAGATCGAAACATTCCTGGGGAGAGTTGGGCACGATAGCGATTATCTCGTAGTCGCCGTGCGAACCCCAGCGCGCCTGCATCATATCCGCCTGCGCGGGCAGAGTCGGAAGTCCGGTCGATGGTCCCCCCCGCTGCACGTTGACAAACACGCAGGGAGTCTCGGTCATCGCCGCATACCCGATATGCTCCATCATCAGGGAAAAACCGGGACCGGAAGTAACGGTCATCGCCTTCTTGCCCGCCCATACCGCTCCCGTGATCGCGATCGAGGATGCAATCTCGTCCTCCATCTGAATGAAGACTCCGCCCACCAGGGGGAATCGCGCTGCAATCCGTTCAACGACTTCGGTGGAAGGCGTGATGGGATATCCCGCTACGAATCTGCATCCGGCGGCAATGGCGCCCTCGCTGCATGCATGATCTCCGTCGATAAAATGCGAACCTGTCAGAACCGCTCGTTTCTCTGCCATAGGGACATATTCCTACGCAACGTTTTTAATGATGTAGCCATGGATGGCAAAATCGGGACAGTATAATCCGCACAATCCGCATCCGGTGCATATCTCATCGGATTTAAGTTCAGGCGCCCTGTATCCTTTTACGTTGTAGTGTTCCGAGAGCCGAAGGGCGTCGGCCGGGCAGAACTCGACACAGAAAGCACACCCTTTACACCGCTCCGTTTGAATGACTACCGTTCCCTGTACTTTTTTCATTTTTATTCCCTGTTTATATCGGCGGCAGCGAACGAACGATCGATCTGCCTTTTCTCGTGTCGACGATGGCTACAGAATATTCTGTTTCTTCGCATAATGTTTCAGTTCATCCCGGAAGTTCGGGTGTGCAATGTTGAGCAGTTCCGCGGTGCGCTGCCGGAGGTTCTTCCCGTGGAGATAGGCAACGCCCCATTCCGTAATGACATAATGGACATCCGCACGGGTTGTCACGACACCGGCGCCCGGATTCAACTGTGTGACGATCCGGCTGATAGCATCGTTCTTCGTGGTCGATGGAAGCGCTATAATCGGTTTCCCCGACTTTGCATAGGCAGCGCCCCTGATGAAATCTACCTGCCCTCCGAAACCGCTGTAAATTCTGGTTCCTATCGAATCCGAGCATACCTGACCCGTGATATCGATTTCGATTGCGGAGTTGATCGCCACCATTTTTTCGTTCTGCGCGATTACGAACGGATTATTGGTATAGTTGCACGGATGAATCTCGAAGTACGGATTGTTATCCACATAATCGTAGAGATATCTCGATCCGAGGACGAACGTAGCGATCACCTTTCCCGGGTGGAGCGTTTTCTTTCTGTTGGTGATGAATCCTTTCTCAATGCCGCGCACCACCCCGTCGGACACCATTTCCGTGTGAATGCCGAGATCCTTCTTCCCCTCGAGAGCTGCGAGCACCGCATCCGGTATGCCGCCGATCCCCAACTGCATCGTCGCTCCGTCCTCGACCAGATCAGCTATGTATTCGCCGATGCGTTTTTCGACCTCGGTAAATCCCTTTTTGTTCAGCTCCGGAAGATCCTCATTCAACTCGATAATCTTGTTCACCCGGGAAATATGTATGAACGAATCTCCCAGCACGCGCGGCATGTGGTCATTGACCTGCGCGACGACGAACTTCGCGGACTCGGCCGCCGCTTTCGAAGCGACGCATTCCACACCGAAGCTCATGAAGCCATGCTCGTCGGGGGGCGATACGTGAATGAACGCAACGTCGACGGGAATCAGGTGATCGTAAAAGAGCGAGGGAACCTCGAAGAGAAAGACCGGCACATAATCGGATCGCCCCTCGTTCACCGCGGCCCTGTCGGCGGGTCCGACGAAGAGCGAGTTATGCCGGAAGTGTTTTTCCATGCCGGGGGCGCTGAGCGGATCCTCCCCCATCATGAGCAGATGATTGACCTGGACGTTCGATAACTCGTTTTTCCGGTTTGCAAGCGCGCCGATGATCTGTTTCGGAGTCGCGGCATTTCCGCTCAGGAAAATGATGCTGTCGCTCTTCACATAGCCGACCGCTTCCTCCAAAGTTACTTTTTTATCTTTATATTTTTCTATCCATGACATAAGAAAACCTGTTTTTCAGACTATTGGAGAAGATGTTCGAGCGGAGTATACTCCGATTCGTACCGGCGCGCGATGACGTCATTGGTGCATTTCCCTGCATAGGTACAGACGCCTTTTGCAAATCCCGGTCCGGTTTTCAGCGAGGCAGAAAGTCCATCCTGCTGAATCCGAAGCAGGTACGGCAGGACCGCATTGTTCAATCCGTTCGTCGCCGTGCGGGCGACTGAAGAAGGGATGTTCGGGACGCAGTAATGAACGACGTTATGCCGGACAAAAACGGGGTCGACCAGCGATGTCGGTCTGCTCGTTTCGACGCATCCCCCCTGATCAATTGAGACGTCGACGATGACCGCACCCGATTTCATGGTTTTCACCATTCCTTCCGTTACCACGACGGGGGATCGCTCCCCTTTGATCATTATGGCGCCGATGAATACGTCTGCGTACCGGATGGATTTGGAAAGATTGTACTGGTTTGCTACGGCCGTGGTCACGTTTTTCCGGAATATCTGTTCCGCCGTCCGCAATCTGTTCACGTCGCGATCGAGAATAATCACATGCGCACCCGCCCCCAATGCCGCCTGAGCAGCCGAGATTCCGACCACGCCCGCCCCCAGAACGACGACGGCGGCTGGCGGTACTCCCGCAATGCCTCCCAGAAGAACCCCTCGTCCTCCCTGGGTTGTCTCCAGGTATCTGGCTGCTATCTGGACGGACATCGATCCTGCGATTTCGCTCATAGCGTAGAGGATAGGCAATGTTCCGTTATCCTCAACGAGTTCGAAGCCGATGGAATTGATCTTTTTCGAAATCAGATTCGAGAGATATTTTTCGCCGGCGACCGGGAGGTGCAGAAATGAGAACAGGGTCTTCCCTTCGTTCATCATTGCAAGTTCCTCAGGCGCGGGTCTTGAGACTTTCAGGATCAGGTCGGCTCTTCCGTATGCCTCTTCGCGCTGGTATACGATCGTCGCTCCCGCATCCTCGTACTCATCATCCTGGTACCTGCACATATTTCCGGCGCCCTGCTCGATGTATATTGTCGTCCCCTGCTCCACGAGCGAATGTACGCCGGCGGGTGTCAAAGCAACCCTGTGCTCGCGGTCGGATTGTTCTTTAATGATGCCGATATTCATATTAATGCTCGTTGTATTGAGAAAGAGACGTATCGGGTGGTTAAAAAAGAGAGGCTCAATTAGTATGCCAAAAATTATCTATGAATCGGATGCGAATTGAGGGATTCTCAACGGAATTATTTCAAAAATGATAGGAAATTGATGGGTTTTTTCGCAGGAATAAGACTCGATTGCATGAGCCGGGGGGAACTACCGGATATCATTTCGAAAAGTAACTCCCGGAGAACCATAGCAATCAGTTAATATATTGCTTCCCTTGCTC
>CAZBUK010000165.1:0-4213 GCA_964495085.1 uncultured Ignavibacteriales bacterium | reverse complement strand
AGCTTCTGAAGTAATAAATCATAGTGGACCCATAGTTTGTGTATCATAAAGTTATACTTTTTTCCAATGCAATATTCCACTACATGTCGGGACGTCGTACCAGTTCGCTTATCGCGCCAGCTTTCTCGTGCAGGTGAACGGCCGGTTCCAGGGATATGCAGATGTCGGTTCGACCCACGAACCGAGGGAAAACACCGGCGGGACGTGGATCTATGCCAGTCCCGGTTTGAGTATCGATCTTCTCGAAAACGTCTCGTTTACGGGATTTGTACAAATTCCGGTCCATCAATACGTCAACGGCATTCAGCAAACGGCAAGATACAATCTACAGCTCGGACTTTCGGTAAACTCGGATCTGCTTCGGTAAAAGTTCCTCTATCCGTAGACAGTTGATCAACCCCGGAATTCACCGGCATCGACGATCGGTCTCACCCGCAGTCGTACGCCGTGAAAGAGTCCTGATTTGTAGAATAATGAATGTCGATCTCATATCGGAGTCTCACGCAGCGTGGCAAAAAAGCTCAAGGATTATTACAATGCCGATTACGTCCGATTGCTTGCTGAGAAACTGCAGCAAGTCCGGCCGGAATTCGACCGGAAAGGTTTTGTCAGACGGCTCGTAAGAGCGCTCGACGGGAAGGAATTTCTCGAGCGTCAGGACGAGATCGTCGACGCCTTCGAGAGATTTTTGGGTGATGATTACACTGAAAATATCACGCTCTTTACGGACATTCTCGGACCTGAGCTCGCGACCGAAGAAGGTATGTTTATTCACGGATGGTGGCTCTGGCCGGTCGGCAGATACGTCGAACGGCATGGTGTGAAGGATTTCAGGACATCGATGTCATTCATCTACGAATTGACAAAACGATTCACCGGCGAGTTCGCAATTCGTCCGCTCCTCACCCGCTATCCGAAGAGAACGCTGAGAATCCTGAAGAAGTGGAGTAAAGATAAGAATGTGCACGTCCGGAGGCTGGCGAGCGAGGGTATGCGCATCAGGCTGCCATGGGCGAAGAAGTGTCTCGTCGCCCTCGAGGAATTCGAATCTTATAAAACCATCCTTACGAATCTGAGACACGACCCGTCGAAATTCGTACAGAAGAGCGTCGGTAATAATCTCAACGATCTCATGAAAGAAGCTCCGCTCAAAGCGAAGGAGATTATCGCCGGGTGGGAGCGCGACAGCCCGTCCGATGCAACGATGTGGATCATCCGTCATGGCCACAGGGGCGAGTTAAAAAATGTCCGCCGTTCTGAACGGATATCGGTATAGTGTAACTTCATCGTTTGTATCGATTTCCTTTTTTCATTCGTTTTTCATTTTTTCCCAAAGCCGGCTGCATGCACATCCGATAATCGGATATAGTTGAGCCGGAAAGGCTTATATACCCGCCCGGAACCGGACTCCGGGACCTGGAGTACCTATGATGCCGCTCATCCGCTCGCTAGTCTACGCGTCGTTGTTCATGGCATTTATACTCGTCTTTTTACCGCTACGCTTACTTGAATTCTCAGGTGTTCAATCGCCGACTGCGATCGGTATTACTCAGTTTATCGGCGGCGGCATAACCATCACCGGCGGTGCGCTTGCGGTATGGTGCGTACTGACGTTCGCACTGGCCGGACGGGGCACTCCCGCCCCTTTCGATCCGCCGCGCCGGCTGGTTGTCGCAGGTCCCTACCGATGGGTGAGAAATCCGATGTATATCGGAGCGGGGATATCGCTTCTGGGCGCCGGTATATTCTACGGCTCGGTCGTCATTTTCAGCTATGCTGCCTTTCTTTATATAATCTCACACCTATTTATCGTCATGTACGAGGAGCCGACGCTCGAAAGTATGTTCGGCGAGGAATACAGATCATATCGCAGGCATGTGAGTCGCTGGTTGCCCCGACCACCGCGGCAAATATCCGACTCCCCGTTCTGAATCGCCGCGCACCGGTCGCTCCGAAAAAACAGCTCTCTCTTCGAACCGATCGCCGGGATTCAGCATTATGATGTTTCGGGGGAATCGAATTTTTCACCTGAGTAGTTCTCGCTGGAAAATTAATATTCACCCTTCGACTCCGCTGCATCTGCCTTGTTAGGCGGCGCTGCGATCAGACCGCCTAACGAGCCTGTGTCCCGTTCCATAAAATTTCAGCATCATATCAACGAGCCATCACAGGCGATGTAGAGCAGGACGTGTCCGGCGTGGCAACGCGCGAATAGGTGCGTCCCATCCAGGAATTGTGCAGAGGGTCCCACGTGCTAGGGGCGTAGCTGTCGCTGAGGCCTGATGACGTCGCCGCCCAAGTTCCCACATTGATCAGCAGATCGTCGCCCACGACATTCACATCACGGTGGCGGGTGATGTATGTATCGTAGCTATAGACGCTTGCACAAGGAAATTGCAACGCAACGGCCTCCATTGCCAACGCAGTATTCCGATGATCAGGGTGATCGCCGGGATTGAGTGCGACATCCTGTTCAGGGATGTGCAGGCCCAGTGCCTCGTCGACTCGCATCTCACTTCGTACGATTTCCGCGAGTGCCCTAGTCAAATCGTTCCATCCGTCATAACGCGAGCTACCGTCAACTGATTCGACTGCTGCGATCGCGCCTGTGCGTAGACGTTCGAGTGACTGCCACCCCGTTGTTTCATAGCCGGAGCCTCCATAGTTTCCATCAGGCAGACGCAGAAAATAGAGCACAGCGTTAGCGTACGCTATGCGCTGGATTGTTTTTCCGTCTAGCTCAACGATAGTGCGCTCCATTCCAACACCGAGACCAGTGTCGGGCTTGGCGTTTGCCATGAAGCGGACGGCGCGCAGTGCACCTTCCTCCCGAGCCAGATAGTAAGGGATCGGCTCGCCGGAAGCGCCTAGGCCAGCATCGCCGGCCGTAACGTGAATGAAGACAGCCTTTTTTCTAGGATCGTCCATGCTGTGAAACGCTTGCGGATTCATGAATAGCTGCCAATCGTCTTGGTGCGCCACCACAAAAACGTTTACGCTCGGCCAATGCCCCAAAGCAGAATCCTCTCTGTCAGTCATAGTCGCACATGCGCTGAGAAATACAGCGCTGCAGGTCATCCAAGCTCGCATGTTTCCCCCGGGATTGTCACTGACCAAGCCTCCTAACTATTGTTTATATTGATCCGCATAAAACACGGAATATTGATTAAATACCTGTATGATAACCAACTAATAAAACTTTAATTTCCAATATAATTTCAGTATTAACAACATCATATCAGAATAATAGATTTTTTAAGGGGGTCTTGTACGGATCAATATCAAACCCCGGAACATTTATAGCGGGTCCATTGGGCTTTGAACACCTGCAGGTCTACGGTTCAACACGTGTGAGAAACGCATTGATCTCCGGCTCCGCCATATCGACCGGATGCTTGATGTTATGATAAAATATGTATCGTTTCACCCACAGACAATATGTCTGCTCCGTGCCTCTACTATAATGACGTGCTCGAAGAATCTGTCGAAGTGTATCCATGAGCTTCGGCCGGCGTGGTGATTCGGCGATGTTTGATAGGTTAGTCGGCCTGTTCGTGTCCCGGCGGTTTCGTATGCGGGTCAGATATGCACTCATCGGAATGAGGGATTGTTCCTGATAAATGTGACTCTGAATGGTAAAATATTAAACGCAAAATGTCAACCCAAATTCAGGGCTTAACCGAGAAATTCCGGGCTATCGTTAAATCAGGTTTGTAATCACGTATGAACGGTAAGACTCGTAGCTTGCTTGCCCGGGAACACTAAGCAGACAGTATCGGGAAGATATTTTGCATCCTATTGCCATGCGCTGTTCTCACCCCCAACCCGTCTCCGCAGTCGGCGGAGACTCCGCCTCAGCGGGGCAGATGGGAGTCAGGAAGTTAATAATTTTCTGGTAGTGTCATTATCATGATAGTTTAAAACGCTTTATATTATAAACCCGGAGTGATCCGGATCTGTCTGGAGGGGAGCCTTTATTTTTCAGTGGGAACTAAGTAGTTCTCGCTGAAGAAGTCGTTGTCATCCTTCGACTCCGCTCAGGATGACAACTCTGTCGGGCTGAGCCCCGATCCCGACTCTGTAGGGCGGGGAGCTTTTCATTTTCAGTTGGAACTAAATAGTTCTCGCTGAAGAAGTCGTTGTCATCCTTCGACTCCGCTCATCCTTCGACTCCGCTCATCCTTCGACTCCGCTCATCCTTCGACTCCGCTCA
>CAZBUK010000164.1:0-4318 GCA_964495085.1 uncultured Ignavibacteriales bacterium | reverse complement strand
GCTTCTTTGAGATAATCCGTGACGACTTTGGAACCGGGGGCGAGGCTCGTCTTCACCCAGGGTTTCGAATCCAGTCCGCGCTGTACCGCCTTCTTCGCCAGCAGGCCGGCGGCTACCATGACGGACGGATTCGATGTATTCGTACAGCTCGTGATCGCGGCGATCACCACCGAGCCATGAGAGAGCTTGTAATGGACGCTGTCTTCACTGACGGTTACCGTTTTCGTGATCGAGCCGAGCAATTCGGGTTTGGTGATCTCGTCGGCGGGCTTTACAGGATTCCCCCCCTCTTCGATCCATCGATCGACCAGTTCTTTTTTCACACCGGAGGTCTCCTTTTCCAGCATCTCCCGGAGCGCCTTCCTGAAAGAGTATTTGGATTTTGAGAGCGGAACCCGGTCCTGCGGCCGTTTTGGTCCGGCCAAACTTGGCTCAACCGTACTCAGATCAAGCGAGAGCGTATGGGAGAATTCAGGTTCGGGACTGTCGGGAGTGTGGAACATCCCCTGCTCTCTGCAGTATGCCTCGACGAGCGAAATGTGTCCGGCGTCTCTGCCGGTGAAGCGGAGGTAGTTCAGCGTTTCGGCATCGACCGGGAAGAATCCGATGGTTGCCCCGTATTCCGGCGACATGTTCCCGATCGTCGCGCGATCGGCGACGCTCAGCTTTGAAATCCCCGAACCGTAGAATTCCACAAATTTCCCGACTACGCCTTTCTTGCGGAGTATCTCGGTGACTGTCAGCACGAGATCCGTTGCAGTCGCTCCTTCCCTGAGCTCACCCTCGAGTTTGAATCCGACCACTTCCGGAATGAGCATCGAGATCGGCTGCCCGAGCATCGCAGCTTCCGCTTCGATACCGCCGACTCCCCACCCGACGACGCCGAGGCCGTTCACCATCGGCGTGTGCGAATCCGTGCCGACGAGCGTATCGGGATAGACGAACGTTTCGCCGTTCTCCTCGCGGCTGAAGACGACCTGTGCGAGATATTCGAGGTTGACCTGGTGGACGATTCCCGTCCCCGGCGGCACCGCTCTGAAATTCCTGAACGATTTCTGCCCCCAGCGCAGGAAGTTGTAGCGCTCCTTGTTCCGTTCCACCTCGATGCCGGTATTCTGCAGAAAAGCATTCACCGACGCAAACCAATCAACCTGTACGGAGTGGTCGATGACCAGGTCGACCGGCTGCTGAGGATTGATAAGCCGTGGATCCTTTTTCATCCGCGAGACCGCTTCGCGCATCGATGCAAGGTCGACGATCGCGGGGACGCCCGTGAAATCCTGTAATAACACCCTCGCCGGCATGAAGGCGATCTCCTTATCCGGTATGGCTTTCGGATCCCAATTAACGACCGCCTCGATGTCCTCGCGTTTCACCTTGAATCTATCCTCCTGGCGTATCAGATTTTCAAGAAGAATTTTCAGCGACGTCGGGAGACGGGTTATATCACCCAGATTGAGTTTCGAGAGATTTTCGAGCGAGAAGAATGTATACGCTTTCCCCCCGACCCGGAGAGTTTTTTTTGTTTCGGCCTGTATGCGTCCGCTTGTAGACATGATATGCTCCTCTGTTAAATCGATTCGTTTGTAACGGGAGTGGAAATATTCAATCGCCGGCAGCCGAACAACGGGAGGTCCGCCGCATTATACACCTTCCTTCAACCGCTCCGATCGTTCCGTAAGTCTGAGTTGTTCGATCAGCTCTCCGACATCTCCTTCGAGAAAACCGGCCAGATTATGGGATGTAAATCCGATGCGGTGATCGGTGACCCTGTTTTGCGGAAAATTATACGTCCGTATTTTATCGCTGCGGTCGCCCCGTTTTACCATCGCCTTGCGCACCGCGGATGACTCCGCATCCATTTCGGATTGTTTCAGATCGTAGAGTTTCGTCCTGAGCAGCATCAATGCTTTGATACGGTTCTGATACTGCGAACGTTCATCCTGGCATGATACCACGATGCCCGTGGGGATATGCGTGATCCGGATCGCCGTTTCGACTTTGTTGACGTTCTGTCCGCCGGCGCCGCCCGACCTGAACACGTCGATGCGGATTTCCTTCGGATCGATCTCCACCTCGACTTCTTCCGCTTCCGGCATGACAACGACGCTGGCGGCGGAGGTATGAATGCGGCCGCTCGCTTCCGTCTCCGGGACGCGCTGTACCCGGTGCACGCCGCTCTCATACTTCAGCATGCCAAAGACTTCCTCGCCGATGATCGATACGACGACCTCCTTCAATCCCCCTTTACCCGTGGTGCTTTCAGAGAGCAGGCCGAGCTTCCATCCCATCCGCTCGGCAAAGCGGGTGTACATTCTGAACAAGTCTGACGCGAACAATGCTGCCTCTTCTCCCCCCGTTCCTGCGCGGATTTCGAGTACGACGTTCTTTGAGTCGTCGGGATTTTTCGGAAGCAGCAATACCTTCAGCGCTTCTTCGAGATTCTCCTTCTCCGCGGTCAGCGTCAGAAGTTCGGCTTCGGCTAGCTCGCGCATCTCCTGGTCGCGTTCGGAATCGAGCAGTTCCCTGTTTGCCCGCAGATCGTGAACGACCCTCAGGTACCGCTCGTAGGTCCGCACGATCTCCTGTAAATCGCTGTGCTCTTTACTCAACTCACGATACCGATTCGAATCGCCGGTAATATCCGGCGAGCTGAGGAGTTCCGTAATTTCTTCGAATCTGATCCGAAGCTGGTTTAATCTTTCAAACATGACATTTCATCGGTTATGCCACGGCTTCGAGTGCACGTTCTCCGGCGGCCTGTTCCGGTTTTCCGAGGGCCGCGTTGAGGGCGGCGATCGCAACTTCGAGCTGCGTTTCGTCAGGCTCCTTCGTCGTAATTCTTTGCAGCCATAATCCCGGGGCAACGATAAATCTGCCCGCGGCCGTTTCGTTATACCTCGCGGAGAGTTTCAATGCCTCGTACGATATCCCTCCAACGACCGGGACAAGGGGGAGGTGGGTTACGAGCCGGATGAGAAACGATATCTCGCCGAGACGGAGAATGAGCAGCCAATCGACAACCGCAAAGCAGACTATCGAAACGAGTGCGACCTGGAGCACAAAACTGGTGCCGCACCGGGGATGGAAGCGGCTTTGCATTTTTGTGTTTTGGACGGTGAGTTCCAGATTTTTTTCGAAGGCGAACACCGCCTTATGTTCCGCCCCGTGGTATTGGAACAGTCGCTGGACGTCCTTCATCCGCGAGATAAGATAGAGGTAGCCGAGGAGGATGCTCACCCGGATCGTACCCGCAATGAGGTTGAACGCGAGCGGCTGCTGCTCGATATTGAACAGCGCCGTCGCCGTAAACAGCGGCGTAACAAAGAAAAGGAGTAAGGCAATCGCAAATGCGAACATGAGCGTAAAGATCGTTCCGAGAGTCGAATTACCCGATTTTTTCCTCTCCTTGTACTTTTTCCCCTGTGCCTCGGCTTTCCTCCGTTCCTCCCCTTCAAGGTCCTCCATCGAAATATCTGCCGAAAAATTCAGCGTTTTGATTCCGATAATCATCATCTCTATGAGAGCTATACCGCCTCTGATGACCGGGAGATTGAGTCTCGGGTAGCGTTCGATAACCGACCTGAAGTCGCTGCTCTGCACGGTGATCGATCCGTCTTTCCTGCGTACGGCGGTCGCAATTTTTCCCGGGCACCGCATCATGACACCCTCGATTACTGCCTGTCCGCCGACCTGCATCGGTTTGTTGGGATTATAGGGCATAGTTAAGTATATGTGGGTATTTATTGAAGAAGTTCATAATATAGTTAGAATTTGAGATTTTCTCTACTAAACCAACAATATTTGCATATCTTTGGTTTAGATGATCGAAGAAGGCGCTGAAATCTATGGATAGCGTCTATATGTGAGAATCGCAATCGTAAATCCGACCCTATGGGGAAAATATAACGAAGTAGTTATCACTGAAAAAGTCGTTGTCGCCCTTCGACGAAGCGGGGATTTCTACGATTGATTCTGACAGAGCAATATTTTTTAGGATATCAGATCAAGAATTATTTTTTCATGAATGATTCGTGACAGTCACAAACTTCTTGCTCAATTGCCCGCAGCTTCAGTTGTGGGTTAAGCGATACCCCACACCCGCCGGGCTTCAGCCCGATGATCCTCGGGGATAAATCCCCCAGGTATTATGGAGGTCCCGCTTAACCCGCGCATAAATGCGCGGGCAATTGAGTGAATTTTTTTAGAAAATTCGGTTATAAAATTCTCGCTCGCCCGCGCAGCCTCACCCCCTTCGCCCCACCTGCCCCGCTCAGGCGGGGTCTCCGCCAAAAAGCAGAGAGGGGGTTTGGGGTGA
>CAZBUK010000163.1:0-4344 GCA_964495085.1 uncultured Ignavibacteriales bacterium | reverse complement strand
CGGGTATTTATCGCTCGGCGAGGTGATATATTCAACCTGTTTGAACAGGCCAAGCGGGTTATCAATAGATCGGGATAACATTCTTCTGTATCGCGTTACATACTCATCTGCAAATAATCTTTTTTCATGGATAAGAACTTCACCTGCGAGTTCACACCCGGCGGCAAATTCATCCAGCACCGAAACGACATCCGGATTAATGGTAAATGAATCCGGCTCTGTTTGAACGATGGTTCCGTTCTCGCCGATGCCGATCACTTTTGCCTGTTCAAGCGCAGTATAAAGGAGCGGAAGTTTTGCTATCCTCACGCGCTCCAAATACTCGGGTGAATCCCGAACCGCTTCTTCAGCACTTCTGAACAATTCATGGTATTGGATCATCGAGGCGGGAGAGAGATAGTCGGACATCGATTCGACTGGATTGCTATATATCCACAGTTGTGCGCCCGAGTGCAGCAGCGCATCTCTCAGGAGATCTATATATTCTCTGATTATCGTCCCGGCGGGTCCGTAATACCCTTCGAGGAAGCCATTTATCAGAGAGTCGACGTCTATGGAAGGGTCCCACAGCAGTTTTGCGAGCAGATAGGTTTTTAACTCGTTGAATTCTGCACCGTCGGAGAGTGGACCGGCCCCCTGTTCAAAAACCATTTTTACGCCGTAGTCCCGGAAGAGCTGCACGTTCGGCTGCAGCACGTGCAGGTTGGGGAACGGACTCACGTAATTGGTGAATTGGACCACGTAGTCCCAGAGAAAAATATTGTGGGTCAGCTGCGACCATTCGGAGAGATCGCGTACGAATGCCGTATCGGCGCTCAACGGGTGCGTTCGATAGCATTCGATGGAACAGAGCATGATGTTGACATTCTCTTTCGGTTTTATGGTGCGGGGAGCTTTTCTCGAATAGAGATATGCGAGCGTTGATATGGTCTTGTCAGGAAATTCAGCTGCAACTTTATTGACAAAGTTCAATACCGAAGCCGCGGGTGTACCTTCGCGCGCGTCCAACGCGGTACAATCCGGACACTGACAATATGCCTCATTATCATTTTGTGAAACCGACCAGATTTCCGCCACGGGATTCTCGATCATTCTTCTTTGCAATTCAGCGATCATGTGCTTGAGCACGTCCGGGTGGCTCAGACACGGTTGCTCCGGAATTCTTCTGCCGTTTCTGTAGGCAAAATATTCCGGGTGCTCCTCAATAAATTTTTCAGGCGGGAGCAGGTCCGAGAATGTATGAACGAACATGCCCCATATCTTTTTCCCCCCGGTATCGGTTAATTTATGCCAGCGGCGGTATTCATCATCAAACGCATCTTTATAATGAATGCTTCTATAATCGAATACGGGGTTTTCGATGAGATGAATCGCGGGCACTGTTATGGTGCCGGATTCCGGAACCAATTTCACCTTCGATGAGTACATCCGGCAGCCCAGGTAATTTTCAAGGAAGGTATACACTGCATACAAGGTGCCTTTTCCGGCGCCGCCGCCGAAATGGATTCTCTCTCCGGATGTCCGGATAAAAAAACCATCCTCGTGATGTATAGGGGGTACGTCTGTTTCGGGGAGGAGTCTGCTCGAACCGATGATTATTTCGTGAGGGGATACCGGATGGGAATCGCCGACGATAGGAAGAGATGCTCCGGATATCTGAAGAATATATTTTTGGAGCTCCGCTGCAGCGAGTGAGTCCCAGTCCGAGGCGGATTCTGTTATTCTGATATGATACGGACTCAGGCCGTCTTTGACGAGAGTGATCTCATCCTGAACTCCGGAGATAAGAACACCGCACGTGAGCAAAAAAAGAAAAGACGTATATTTCAGCATTTTTCATGAAGTGTTTGTGCATATGATATCGTTGCGAAAGTAAAAAGGTAACGGCGCTCATTCGACTACGATCTCGTCGATGAACAGCCATGCTTTGCCCCCCGCAGCGGGATGCCATTCCGGACAGACTTTTATGCTCTCCGCACTGACTTTGATATAGCGGGCCTGTATCGAATCGAATTCGACCGGGAAGTCCTTGAGAACTATCTCGGGATTTTTCTGGACTACATCGTTCCGCACGGTTTGCTTTGCCTGAAAATTGTCCGGATCGTTCGACAATGCAATGCTGACGTTTTCCGGTAAAAAAATCCAGGAGGTGGAATTCAGGATGAACCTCGGAACGACTTTCGTTATCCTTTTTTCTTCTCCCAGATCGATGATCGCCTCAAAATCTATTCCTTCGTAACCTTGCCAGGCGCCGTCGCGGAAATTATCCGTACCGCGCACACCGTCTATCAATGCGTGATCGCCACCGGCCCGATACCGTTCGTCGTAAGGCGACAGAAGCTTCAATTTCCCGTTAAGGGCCAGATGAAAATCGAAGGAAAGATTAAACTTTTTACCAATAAAATGGCCGTTCCTGAATGCGGCGAAATGAAGCGAAGAAGATTTATCGACGGCTATGGGTTCCTTGTAGAGAGGTGAGTTTTCGTCGGGCTCGCTTCCGTCCCGAGTATATCTGATGCGAACGTCGTCCTGTACCGAGACGATTTGAATGGTGAAAGATTTTTTTTCTTCGTCATATGAGGTCGTGTAGGTGACTGCTTTGGATTCGCGCCCATAGGTGATGCCCAGCGCCTGTAAGTCCGTGTACGCATTCCGGACGCGCGAATAGAACTCATCGTAATCTCTCTCATCGGGGGAGGTCCAGAATACTTCGGCGAGTGCAAGGAGCCGGGGGAATAGCCTGCTGTCCACAAGTTCCTGAGGCGTGAATTCCGTCCATAGATTTGCTTCGCTCCCCAGAATAAATTTCCTCTGATCGTCGCTCAGTTCGTCGGGGACCGGTTTGAAGGAATATGCAATGCGTAGATCGAGATCTTCTGGATCGTGGTTCAGATAGGTATGCGACGTAGGCGAGTTGATGGCATAATGTCCGAGCCGAGCCGCCTCCACGGCGCCTTGAACTCCTTGCCATGATTGCACTATTGATCCGGGAGCGAGACCTCCCTGCAGAATTTCATCCCACCCGATGATGGTTCTATCACGGGCGTTGAGATATTTCGAAATACGTTTTATGAAATAACTTTGGAGCTCCTCCTCATCACGTAATCCTTCCGTTTTTATTCGTTCCTGGCATCTCGGACATTCCTGCCATCTGTCTTTGGGAACTTCATCGCCGCCGATATGGACGTATTCACCGGGGAACAGTTCGAGCACTTCGTCGAGAACTCCTTTGAGAAAGATAAACGTTGAATCTCTTCCCGCACAATAGACGTCTCTGATCACGCCCCAGTAGTTCGCAACCTCGAACGGTCCGCCGGTACACGAATTTTCGGGATAGGAGGCGAGGGATGCAAGGGAATGTCCGGGCATCTCAATCTCGGGAACTACGGTAATATATCTGCTCTCTGCATACGTTACAATTTCCCGGATATCATCCTGAGTATAGTAGCCGCCGTAGACGCTTCCGTCGGCTTCCGTTCGCCATGCTCCGATAGCAGTGAGATCTGGATATTTCTTGATTTCAATCCGCCAACCCTGATCTTCGGTCAGATGCCAGTGGAATATATTGAATTTATAATAAGCGAGAATATCTATGTACCGCTTGATAAAATCCTTTGTCATAAAATGACGGGCACAGTCGAGATTTAATCCGCGCCATACGAATTTCGGTTTATCGAGAATGACGCACTGCCGAATGGGAACGGCTGTGGCTTTATGCGAGAACTTTGCGTCCGGAGGAATGAGCTGGAGGAAAGTCTGAATACCCCGGAAGATGCCTTCCGGATCCGATCCGGTGAGCTGGATTCGACTATCGGTAACGGTCAGTGCGTATGCTTCCTTCTCCGCCGGTTCAATTGCCGGATCAATGATGAATTCAATCGTTTGTACGGCCCCATCGCCGGTGTGTACGCTGAGCCGTATACCGGTCAACTCCTCTATACGTTGGAGAATATACGATTCGAGATTTTTATCGTGGCTTTTTACCGCAACGTCCTCCGATAGCCGGAAATATCCTTCCTTCCATTCGACCTGTCGAGGGTGGGGGATCAGCGGTGGATATTGAGATTCCGCAGACAGAGCTGATAGGGACATAAGCGCTATGAGAAAATTGAAGAGAAATCGCATGTCATTGGTTTCCAAAATAATTATTGGCTAAGTGAACATAGTGGAAGATTGCATTGGAAAAGGTATAACTTTATGATACACAAACTATGGGTCCACTATGATTTATTACTTCAGAAGCTTATGAAATTAGAGTAATCGAATGCATATATTCAGATATATTTGATTTATTGTTACTTTTCTTTTTGAGCCCAAAAAGAAAAGTAACCAAAAGAAAAAGGC
>CAZBUK010000162.1:0-4438 GCA_964495085.1 uncultured Ignavibacteriales bacterium | reverse complement strand
TTCTGAATATATGCATGCGATTACTCTAATTTCATAAGCTTCTGAAGTAATAAATTATACTGGACCCCTAGTTTGTGTATCATAAAGTTATACCCTTTACAATGCAATCTTCCACTATGTTCACTTCGTCAATAATTATTTTGGACACCTATGATAAAGTATTGTAGTGTAGTGGACGAAGAATGTTCTAATGTGTACTTAAGGCAGCGCCGAGGCAGTCGTTCCGGTAGTGAGATTCCGGATGAAACCTCACAAAAACATTTCTTTTGGCATGCAATATCAGTAAAATTCCGCGTGAAATCAACGTTAGAGAAAACCCGTTGCTTATTCAATGGCCCCTCTCTACATCACCCACAAACAAATGATAGTCCAATATCCGATCTCCGATCTCTGACCTCCAACCTCTGCCCGCCGTCCATACCTTCCCTTGCCTCGCCGTGTATTCTTTCGTATATTGCCAAATCCAAACGCCGCAGTGGCGGAACTGGCAGACGCGCTGGACTCAAAATCCAGTGGGACTAAAATCCCGTGTGGGTTCGACCCCCTCCTGCGGCACAAGCGACGCATATTTACCCCTGCCGCAGATCTCAGTCTCAACCGGAGTAGCGCATGTAACCGGTATCCCTGGTCTGTGGTTCAGTGAATCCGCTCCCGGAGGCCGATGCGCTTTTATACGGGTTGAATAAATCGTAATTTGCCGTAAATTCTCTCTCGACAAACCCGTTCGTTCAATGTACCGGCAGCCGATCAAAGCTCTTTTTCTTCTCCTCCTGATTCTGTCCGCGGCATCCGCACAACATGATCCGCATCAACCGGGTATCGCCGTTTCCACCGGATTTACCGTCGCACCTCGCGATACCACGATCGAACTCGGACATGAATTCCTCATACCCGGCAGCGAAGTCGTCATCGTATCCGACTCGGTACGACTTTCCCGCAACATCAATTATACAATTGATTATCGCCGGGGACTCGTTGCATTCTGGATACCCGAGGATAGACATACAGATATGGTGAGAGATTCGCTTCGTCTCTCTGTATCCTACCGCTACCTCCCGCTGACGATCCGGGATGAATACCGGCTCTACGAAATCATAGAGGATACCACCGGCGGTGAGCCGGCAACAGGGATATCGCCGGTAAGGAGCTTCTCGATAGACGATATCTTTTCGTCCGATCTGCGGGCCAGCGGAAGTCTCATCCGCGGATTGAACGTCGGCACAAACCGCGATCTCTCGCTCCAGTCGGGATTCAGAATGCAGCTCTCGGGAAAACTCTCGGACAACATCGACATCGCTGCTACGCTCACCGATGAGAATACGCCGATCCAGCCCGAAGGAACGACCCAAACGCTGCGCGAGCTTGATAAGGTATTCATCGAGATATCCGGAAGCAACGCCGCCGCAACGCTCGGCGACTTTGATTTTAAATCCGATCCGGATCGGACTAGCGAGTTCGTCCGGATTAACAGAAGACTCCAGGGAGCGATGGGGACGTATTCCTACCGCGAGGATTTCGGTAGCGGCAGCGCAGTGGTCGCCGGGGCAACGATGCGGGGAAAATTCAACACCAATGAATTCCGCGGACTCGAAGGCGTGCAGGGACCGTATCGTCTGACCGGGAAGAACAACGAGCGGGCGATCGTCATCGTTCCGGGATCCGAGCGCGTCTTCATCGACGGGCAGCCGATGACGCGCGGAGAGACGAACGACTACACCATCGAGTATGGAAACGGAGAATTGATCTTCACCGCCCAACGGCTGATAACCTCAGCGAGCAGAATTACGGTCGATTTCGAATATACGGACAGGCAATATACGCGCAACTTTTTTGCAGCCGGGACGCGTCAATCGTTCGTGGACGACAGGCTGACGCTTGATATCGGTTATTACCGCGAGGGGGACGATCAGAATTCGCCCATCGATATAGTCATAGGCGAGGAGGAAAGAAGCATACTCGAGGAAAGCGGAACCGACCGGCTGAAAGCGTCGCGTTCCTCGGTCCGGTTTGTCGGCGTCGATACGACTACCGGGAGGGGCAGTGGACAGTACATTCAACGGGATACGACGGTGAACGGCGCAGTCTTTACATATTATATATTCGACCCCGCTGCGCCGGAAGCAGTGTACAGCATCGGTTTCTCATTTGTCGGTGAAGGGATGGGCGAGTATCGACGGATTGCCGCCGGACAATTCGAATGGCGCGGACCGGGGGGAGGGGGCTATCTCCCGATCCAGTTCCTCCCCATGCCGCAACTGCATCAGGTTCTCAACACGGCGATGAACGTCAGCCCGGCATCGTCGCTGAATATATTCGGCGAGTATTCCTATAGCAACTTCGACGGAAACAGGTTCTCGATCATCGACGACGAATTCAACAGAGGAGGGGCATATCTTGCCGGATTGAGGTACGCGCCGAAGGAGATTAAGCTTTTCGGGTCGCGGCTCGGCGCCGCGGATCTGAGGTTCCGGCAGAGATTCATCGAACGAAACTACGAGGCAATCGACCGGATCAACGAGATCGAGTTCGGAAGACAATGGGATCTTCCGGGCGAGGTCACCGGAAACGAGCTGATCAGGGAAATCAGCGCGGCTTATAATCCCGTACGCGAGGTGACGCTCAGGTCCGGATACGGTACTCTGAAACTCGGCGAAACATTCGATGCCGACCGGTTCGACGCACTATTCGAATATACCGGCACGGCGCTTCCGCAGGCACGCTATTATATAGAGTCGATCAACAGCTCGGACGGGATCGGCAACCGGCGCGGCTCTTGGATCCGCCAGAGGGGGAATATGCATTATGCGTTTTCTCCCGCAGCAGGGAGTCCGGCCCGGATCGTGCCGGGGGTGGAGTATGAACGTGAGGATAGAGAGATCGGTTCGTCCGGGACCGATACCTTGATAGCCGGGAGTTTTTCATTCACCAGGGTTATGCCCCGAATTACGTTCACCGAGGTAGCGGGCATGAACCTCACTACCGAGGCGGAGTTCCGGGAAGATCGTGAATTCCTGGGCGGTTCGATCGTACCGGAATCGAAGTCGTTCACCAGCAGATCTTTCTGGCAATTGAGTGATTGGAATACTCTGTCATCGAGAACGGATTTTACCTACCGGAAGAAATGGATCACTGAATCGTTCATACAGGAGGGACGGGGCGATGCGGAGACGATCCTTATCCGAAATCAGACACGATTCGCCCCCCTACGAAGATCCATCGAGACGGATTTGTTTTACGAGGTGACAACGCAGCGATCTTCGCGTCTCGAGCGGGTGTTCGTTCGGGTTCCTCAAGGCACGGGCAACTACCGGTATCTCGGAGATCTGAATAACAACGGGATCGCGGATGAAAACGAATTCGAGCTGGTGCGATTCGACGGTGATTATATCGTGGTAACCGTTCCGACGGATGAACTCTTTCCTGTAGTCGATCTCAGAACAAGCGTCAGATTTCGCTTGACTCCGTCCCGGCTGTTCGGATCCGGGGGAAGCGGAACGGCTGCTACTCTGGTCAAGCTTTTCTCCTCTGAAACGTATGTCCGGCTGGAGGAGAAGAGCCGCGATCCCAGGACGAGCAACCTATACCTGATTCGGCTGTCAACGTTTCAGGATGAAAACTTCACCATCGCCGGAAGCAGGCTGCTCACACAGGACGTATTTATCAATGAACAGAGCAGGGAGTTCTCGCTCAGATTCAGATACATGAAGAGACGGGGCATGAATCAATACAGTCTTGGGGTCGAACGAAGCAGCTTCATCGAACGGTCGGTGCGGTTGCGTTGGCAGCTCGTCGAAGAGATCGGACACCAGGTGGATGTGATTCACAGGAGGGACAATGTAGCGGCGACGCAGCCGAGCAACCGTGAGAGGCGAATCGTTTCGAACACGATTCTGTCGGATCTTACCTATCGTCCGCACCGGCGCGTTGAAGCCGGCTTCGTCCTTGAACTCACCTCAGCGGAAGATACCTTTCCCATGAATCCGATAACGGCATCGATCAATGCTCAGACACTCCGATTGGTCTTTTCGATGCAGGCGAGAGGACAACTCCGTACGGAATTTTCTCGCGAACTGGTAGCGCTCAGGCAGCAAGGCCAGGACGCGGAGTCGCGATTCACTCTCCCGTTCGAACTGACCGGCGGACGAGTCGAAGGTCTGAGCTGGTTATGGCGGGCGGCATTCGACTATCGGATCAGCAGGTTCATTCAGTCGACAGTCCAATATGATGGAAGAGCTGAAGAGAACAGACCTATCGTGCATCAGGGTCGCGCTGAGGTGAGGGTGTTTTTTTGAAGCAGGAATCTCGAGGCAGAAGTTAGAGGTCAGAAGACAGATGACAGAGGTCAGTGGTCAGAGGTCAGTGGTCAGAGGTCAGAGGTCAGAAGTCAGAGGTCAGAAGTCAGAGGTCAGAAGTCAGAGGTCAGAAGTCAGAGGTCAGA
>CAZBUK010000161.1:0-4445 GCA_964495085.1 uncultured Ignavibacteriales bacterium | reverse complement strand
TTGGTGGACCTGAATCATTCAAAATTCTTTATATTTTATTTTGGACAGATGTGATTCAAGCTGGATAATAAACGGAAGGATGTGCAGCAACTCTATGATCAAGATCGACCTCATGGGTGCATGGAAATTCAGAGCGGTACGTCCCGCGAAATCTCCTGAATATAATAGGAGGGACCTCGTCGAATGGATGCCGGCCGAGGTGCCGGGTACGGTTCACACCGACCTTCTCAACAACGGCATCATCTCCGATCCGTTCTACCGTATGCAGGAGCTCGGAGCGCAATGGGTCGATAAACTCGATTGGGAGTATGTAAAAGAATTCACGGTCGACCGCGCCGTATCGCGGTCAGGGCAGGTATGGTTGGTTGCAGAGGGACTCGATACGTTCGCCGAATTGAGATTGAACGGCAAGAATATCGGCGTAACCGATAATATGTTCGTCGAATACAGGTTCGAGGTCGGGAAGCATATCAGAGCGGGAAAGAATAGGCTCGCTATCAGTTTCGACTCTCCCGAGCGGCGGGCGCACGCACTCGAGCGGGAACACGGCCGGCTCCTCGTCGCTCTCGAACCGCAACGCGTGCATTTACGTAAAGCTCAGTATTCTTTCGGATGGGACTGGGGGCCGAAACTTACAACCTCGGGAATCTGGAGGAATATCTATCTCGAAGTTCCGCACGGCCCTCGATTGCGCGATCCGTTTATAAGGATTGTCTCAGCCGGCGCGAACGAAGCCGTCATGGATATCCAGGTTGGAATCGAGGGGCGTATCGAGCGGCCTCTCAGACTGCAGGTGACGATCTCGGGGAGAAATAGAATTATAGAGAGTACGGTCCCGCCCGATAACAGCACTGCGAGGATGCGGATATCCATTCCCGAACCGGATTTGTGGTGGCCGAACGGATACGGAGAACAGCATCTGTATCTTGCGGAGTTTAAACTGAAAACTCCCGACGATGAAACATTAGACACACGAACCGTTACGTTCGGACTCAGAACCGTGCGACTGGTCAGGAGACCCGACGCAGGGGGGGAGTCGTTCATTCTGGAAGTAAATGGAATCCCGGTTTTTTGCAAAGGGGCCAATTGGATCCCGGCCGATACGTTCATACCCCGGATTCCTGACTCAACCTATGAATCGATTCTCGGGCTGGCAGCACAGGCTCACATGAACATGGTCCGTGTCTGGGGGGGCGGTATATACGAGTCGGATATTTTCTACGAGACCTGCGACCGCCTGGGGCTCATGGTCTGGCAGGATTTCATGTTCGCTTGCGGCGAGTATCCCGAACACGATGCTTTTATTAAAAATGTGGAGCTGGAAGCCTCCCAGAATATCAGAAGGTTGCGAAATCATCCATCCGTTGTTCTCTGGTGCGGAAACAACGAGAACGAATATCTGTTCTGCAACGAACGCCCCGGCCGGTCGCCGGACGATATGAGCGGTGCGGTCATATTCAGAGATGTTCTGCCCGCAGTCTGCGAAGAGAACGACGGGACGCGTCCCTACTGGCGGAGCTCGCCGTTCGGCATCGGTCATCCAAACGACGCCGGGAACGGGAATCACCACCAATGGGATGTTTGGAGCAATTGGAAAGATTACCCGGGATACAGGTTGTCCGCGCCCCGGTTCGTGACGGAGTTCGGCTTTCAGTCACCATCTTCGCTTCCAACCATAAAAAAGGTAACCCTGCCCGGTGACCGTGCATTTCAATCGGAGGTTATGGAGCATCATAATAAGCAGGTCGAAGGTACCGAGCGGTTATACCGTTTTCAGGCTGCACACTTCAAGGTGAGCTGCGATTTCGGAACGTTCATCTACCGGGGTCAACTGCTTCAGGGAGAGGCGTTGAAAGCGGCGGTCGAGCATTGGCGGAGATCGAAGTTTCATACTGCCGGCTCGCTGTTCTGGCAGCTCAACGATTGCTGGCCGGTCAGCAGCTGGTCGGTAATCGACTCTGGTTTGCGTCCTAAGGCAGGGTATTATTATGCCAAAAAATTCTTCGCGCCCGTGCTGGTAAGTCTGCATGTTATGCCGGACGGCATAGAGGTCTGCATCACGAACGATACGTTGCGCGGACTCAGCGGAAGGCTGGAAGTGTATCTGAGGGATTTCGCAGGGAAGAAGAAAAAGCGGCTCGCCGTTCGTACCGTCGTAATCGATCCAAACTTATCGGCAACCGTCCTCCAAATACCGGTTCGTAAACTGCAAAGCGTACATCCGTCTTCGGAATATCTCCACGCAATTTACGACAACGGATTCGCGGATAAAACGGAGAACCGGCATTTCTTCAGCGAGCCGAAACATCTCGATCTGCCCGCTCACCGGATCAGATATTCTTTGAACAGGAGGAAGGATCGATACACGCTTTCCCTCAGGAGCGACAGGTTTCTAAAGAATGTCGCCGTCGATTTCGGCTCTCTCGAAACGGTACTTCCCGATAATTATTTCGATATGGACGCGGGCTCGGAAAAAACGCTTCAGTTCGTCTCGGCTTACACGCTCCACAAGCTGCGGAAAAATCTCTCGATCAGAAGTCTGACAAAGTAATTGATTCACTGCCTCGCGCGAATGCCGGCGGGCGACCAGGTAATGCCGGCGTCGGTAGTGCGGAGCAGCGTGCCGAACGCGCCGCATGCGAACGCAGTATTTTCGTCTATCCAGACGACCCGCCTCAGATCCGCACCGCCGTCGACCCGAATCCGGTGCCAGGAAGTACCGCCGTCGGTCGACCGGAGGATTGTGCCCGCATCACCCGCGATGAGACCGTGATCCTTGTTGATGAAGTGAACGGATCGAAAGGTAACGCCGGCCGGGACCGGAAGAACCGTCCATTCGGCGCCCCCGTTTACGGTTCGAAGGACGGTAGCATCAGCTCCGACGGCGAAAGCCGTCATCCCATCGATCATATGGACGTCCCATATCCATTTTCGCGTTTCCGAGTTTTGTACGTGCCAGGAATTTCCTCCATCGTCGGTTCTCATGATTGTGCCCGCACCTCCCGCAGCCATTCCGGTGAAGCTGTCCGCAAAGTGAATCGAGTTGATTCTGTTTCCGGTTCCGCTCACGACAGGTTTCCAGGAAAGTCCGCCGTCATCCGTTCTGATGAGTGTTCCCGCATCGCCGCCGGCGAATCCGGTTCTTTCGATCCCGAAATAGGTTGTCCATAGCCACTCGGTGGTTCGGCTATCGGATTGGGTCCAGTTGACGCCGCCATCGGATGAACGGAGAATGGCTCCGAACTGACCTGAAATGACGGCAAGATTTGGCCCGGGATATGATACGGTGAGCAAAGTAAGCGGTGGTGAGATCGACCCTTCTAACCATGTGTCGCCGCGATTATCCGTTCGCAGAACGGTCCCATTGTTGCCGACCGCAATACCCAGCCCCGTTCCCGTGAACGATATGCCGAAGAGAGTGTATGAAGGCCGGTCGCTTCGGAGATTCCACGTCGCGCCGCCGTCATGTGTCAACAGGATCGTACCGCCGAGGCCCACGGCAATCCCGGTACCGTCTGCTATAATGTCCGCGGATGTAATTCTGTTCGTCGTTATCCCGGCAGTCGGACTCCATCGTACGCCTCCGTCGCGGGAGACGAACAGAACGCCGTTATCTCCGGCTGCGATGCCGGTGCCCGCAGGACCGAACGCCGTGGTCCAGAGATCGTTGCGTGTGGATATCTCCGCCGGTTCCCATGTGTTTCCAACGTCGTCGCTCACACGAAGTGTCCCGTTGCTACCCGCTGCGAATATCCGGCCGGAGGGGGAGGCGGAGAGCGAGAAAAACAGAGTGCCCTGTGAAATCCCCGCCGGTTTCCATGTCGATCCGCCGTTGTTCGTTCTGATGATGGCGCCGCTGCTTCCCGCCGCAAGATACGTATCCGGATCGATACGAAGGAGCGAGAAAATATATGCATCGGTGTCAGTCGCGAGCGTCTTCCACGACAACCCTCCGTCAATGGTTGAGAGTATGGCGCCGTTATCTCCTCCGATGAGTCCGTGGCGCTCATCGGCAAAATCCGCTGCATACAGGTTATATTCGAACGGAACGGTGATCAGCATCCAGGTGAATCCGCCGTCGACCGATTTCAGAAGAGTTCCCGATGCCCCCGCGATATATGCCGTCCGGGGAGGGATAGTCCGTACATCGTAGAGATCATTCGGCGTTGGTGAAGGGATTGTACTCCATGACTTCCCGCCGTCATTCGTGCGTATAATGGTTCCTCCGGAGCCAACGGCCAGTGCAACTGATTCGGTAAGAAACCGGACCGAGTAGAGGTGTTGCTCGGGGATCCCGGAGGCACCGGAAGCGGATGGAACCATGAAGATCAGTATAAAATACAGGGCACGGCAGGCCGACGAAATGAGAGAGGAGCAAGAATTGTTCAGCATTGATTTGAATCTATTCATCATAATTATACAAGCTCGTTCTTGGCCGAGGGCTT
>CAZBUK010000160.1:0-4698 GCA_964495085.1 uncultured Ignavibacteriales bacterium | reverse complement strand
ATTATTTTACTTAATTTGCTTCATCGTTTTTACACAGTCTCTTCAGGCCGGGGGAAAAGATGAACACACAAACCCTTCTTGGGCTTTAGCCCATAAAAATAGTTAGGATTGATGTAAAATGTTTATCGCTTGCGTAACATCAGTGAATAATACAGTCCATTACTCGTCGGGGCGTGTTGAGGAGTTTGCAGGATGTAATCCTCTATCTATTGATTGGGTGTGTTTACATTCATGACGTCTGGACCGAAACTCTCTACATGAAATTTAATAGCCGATTTCACATCTGCGAGTGCTTGGTCGTAACTATCCCCTTGTCCGATCACAACGCCTTTCAAGCCCAATGGGTATGCCACATATCCATCGGGATGCTTTTCCACTATGATTTTATAATTTTTCATAGTATAAACGCTCCAAGGATAATTTTATTCTATACGATTTATCTGTACAAGTTGATGATTCATAAACATTTTTCACAACCTCATAAAATTCGTGCGAAATATTCCGTATTAATGCTGTCTTGAAAATGTCAGATAACGATAGCAACAGCGCATAATTATCGCTCACGTCTTTTCACTAACTCGGTGAAACCGATATTCTCCCCTCATCTCATCAAACCCTACACTACCCGGATAATTATACTATTACATAGCCCGCTTTCTCACTCTTCGAGTAACTCGTTCGCCTTTCTCCTTGCCTCCGCTACGAGATCCTCCGAGCGGCGGTCGGCTTCCCTGATTATCTGCGCTGCTCTGTCGTCCGCCTCCTTGCGCACCCGGTCCGCCGCAGGCCGCGCAGCCGCGCGGGTCAACGGATTGGTTGCCTGTTCCAGGATTTTATCCGCCTGTTCGTAGCCTTCTTTTCTGACCGTTTCTGCAAGATTCCGCGCTTCATCCCTGATCGCCGAGGCTCGCTGCTCAGCGTCGCGAATGAGCCGGTCCGCTTCCTCCTGTGTCTTCCTTCGCGCTTCCTCCTTCGCTTCATCGACGCGCTGTTCGACTTCCTCGACCTGCTTTTCCACTTCATCCCGTACCGCACGCTCGATCTGATCCCGCGCGGATGCGACCACGCCGTCGAAATCCAATCTGATCGACGGATTGGTGATGGTGCCGCCGAGGATCGCATTCACCTTGACGGCGTCTGCAGCCTGCAGGTTGACGCCGGTACGTCCGACCTGCGAGATGAGATCGGTTATGACCCGGTTCGCGTCGGCGCCGAGTTCCGATCTGGGCACCTCGATCGCAAGCGCGTACTGGATCGACCGGTCGATGCCGTTCGATCCCGAAATATTCATTTTCGATTTACCGAGCCGGACGTCGAATGGATTCACATGCAGTCTCCCTTCGCGAATCGAGATGGATGAGCTGAAATCGTCGAGCGTCGGATTGCGCAGCTGCTGCATCTTCAGCGCGTCCGCAAGCTTATCCATCGCGGGAAAATCGTTGAGCGCCAACCGCGACGTCTGGATCGACCCCTGGCCGTTCAGTACGTCGAACAGCGGCATCATATCCATGCCGAGCGCTCCGTTCAGACGGAGTGTTGCCGAGAAATTCCCGAGTGCGTATTCCGCTACCGGCGCGAGCATTTGAACGGTATTGAACGTGGAGAAAGCCTTCGGTATATCTATGTTCCGCATCGTAAAATCGAAATCGAAGGTTGGTTTTACCGAATCGGTGGTCTCATAGTATCCGCTCATGAGAATCTCACCCCCCAGGGTGTTCATGCTGAAATTCTCGAGGTTGATGCGCTGATCCTTGACCCGGAGATTTCCCCGTGCGTTGGTCATCTCCATGTTGTCGAATACCATACGCGTTATGGCGGCGGAGAGAGTAAAATCGATGTTCCCGGGGACCGGGATAACTTCAAAGTCTTCGCGTTCATCGTCCCTCCATTCATCGAGGTTGAAAAATCCGCTCGTAAAGGTCGCCCGTCCCCGGAGCGCTTCGTCGCGCAGTGCAAATCCGAGCAGGTTATCGAGATATCCGGTCATCTGCATGTCGCTGCTGCCGATCTTACCCTTGAACGATTTCATCTCGGCCTGCTGCGGCGAGAGCGTCAGCGCCAGCTCCCCGATCTCGATCGCATGCGGCAGCTCCCGGTTTCTTACGACCATATCGCGGATATCGACATTACCACGCGCGGTAACCCGCTCGAACTGCTTGTTTTCGATGTACGACATTCTCGTTCCGATCGCTGCATCCGCCGTTATGATGCCCCTCAGTTCTTCGATCGTCTCCAGCTTCATCGTGCGGCTCACCTCGGCAAGATCGACCTTCCCCTTGACGCCGAAGTCGATCTCGGGATCGGATACCGGTGTGCGGAGGACCATGCGGGCTTCGAATGGATCGTTGCCGAGTTCGATGTGAAAACGTGTTATGTTTACAATAGTATTGTCTGCATCGCCGCCCGGGTTCTCGATTGAAAGGTCGACGAAAATATTCTGTGCGGGGAGAGGCAGATCGGGATACCGAAACATACCGTTTGCGACATCGACGCTGAGAGCGAACGACGGGAGATTGTTTTCAGTGTACGTTCCCTTAATATGTCCGTTGATCGCGACGTTTCCCGAAGTTTGCAGCTGTTGAAAGTCCTGCATATATATTGCCGGAACAAAAGAGAGAATATCTTTGAACTGCGCACGTGCCGCGGAGAGTGTTATATCGACGTCAATGGAATCGCCGAGCATTGCTGTAAATCCATCGAATCCGAGCATAAGCTCATTCATTCTGATCTCGTTCTCTTTGAAGGTAAACCGTTTTTGTACCATATCGGCTTCGAGGTCAGCCTTCACATCGAGCATAACGCGGTTGAGATATGGTATACCTGCAAAGCGGACAGTTAGCTCATCGGCATGGGTTTGGGTGTATAGCGTGAAGAGGTCCTGCGTGAAATCGCCGCGCAGCGAATGGTTGAGTCCGTCGATCAACGCGTACAGGTCGGATGACCGGTCGTCGAAGATGATGCGCGCGTTTACGATCGTAAATTCTCTGAGACCTACGTTGTAGGGAGCGGCCTCGGATTCATCGGCCTGTGGCGTCTCATCTTCTACTCCGGACATAATGTCCCAGTTCGTGCGTCCGTCTTCGAGCACCTTTGCGTATATCGACGGCTCCTGAATTCGGATCGAACGGATCACGATCTGTTCGCTCTTCCGGATACCCCGGACTACGCTTCCGACATCGAGAACGATCCGGAAGTTTCTCACGTGAGTCAGGGTATCTCCTTCGAAAACACCGACCCCCGCGACTGAGAGATCGTTGAGCGAGAACGTGAGGTTCGGAAAGTCCCTGAAAAAGGTCAATCCGGAATCTCCCCAATCGACGCGGGCTTCGATGTTCTTATTGATCTCCGATTTAACCAGTTCGGCGATCTTGTCTTTAAAAAGCATGGGGATCAGAATAAGCGATCCGATGAGGACGACCAAGAGGATCGTCACAGTTATCGCGGTAATTTTCAGCGCTCTCATATCATACCTTGTTTCGGTTCGTTGATGCATAATATTACCAATTAATTGTACAACCTGCAATTTTATTCACATGCCGAGCCGGCATGACGGTCGTGGGGGATTTTCGGAAGAGGGAATCGGATATACCGTCGGATGCCCCGTTTTCATCTCCGGTTAATTTTGTATTTTATCTCACCGGAAGCGCGTTTTTCAGTATGCATCCGTCGCCCGGGATATGAAAATCGTCGAATCGATGCCGACTGAGGTATCCGTGTCGCCGGGCAATATTCAAACTCAATAGAACGTTATGACAAAAATAGCAAAGGACATTCTCGCCGAACTGAAAAAGCTCGGCAATAAAAAAGACCGGGAGGGTATGGCCCGGTTCGGTATCGAGACCTCCACCGCGTACGGAGTTTCGGTTTATAAAGTTCGTGAGATCGCAAAGCGGATCAGGACCGACCATGCGTTGGCGATCGAACTTTGGAATACAAATGTCCACGAAGCCCGCCTCCTCGCCGGATTCATCGCCGACCCGGACGAGGCTACCGGGGATTTGCTGGAAACGTGGGTCCGCGATTTTAATTCATGGGATCTGTGCGATCAGGTATGCAGCAACTTTTTCGACCGGACGAAGTTCGCGTACGACAAAGCCAGTGCGTGGCCGAAGCGCAGCGAGGAATTTGTGAAGCGCGCAGGCTTTGTGCTTATGGCCGCGCTCTCGGTGCATGATAAGAAAGCCGGCGACGAAAAGTTTGAAGCTTTTCTTCCCATCATCTATAGAGAAGCGCGGGACGAACGTAATCTTGTCAAGAAGGCGGTTAACTGGGCGCTGCGACAGATCGGGAAGCGCAATGCGAACCTTCATAAGAAGGCGATAGAAACGGCGCGACAGATAGAATCGCTCGATTCAAAACCGGCGCGGTGGATCGCAAAGGATGCACTGCGCGAGCTGCAGAGTGAGAAGGTCATATTAAGATTGGCGGGGAAAAAAGTGAAAGTTTAAACGCCGGTGTACAATGGTCTTTCCGGGGTAAGAACGTTTCCCCGAACATCCCCGCTCAATTGCCCGCAGCTTCAGCTGCGGGTTAAGCTGTACTTCCCCAAAACCCGCCGGGCTTCAGCCCGATGATTCTCGGGGATAACCTTGGTGTTGTGGGGATCTCGCCTTTCCCGCGCATGAATGCGCGGGCATATGAGACACGAGACCGTAAACGGTCTCGCTATTGTAAAACTACAAGCCCCCTGAACGGGGG
>CAZBUK010000159.1:0-4795 GCA_964495085.1 uncultured Ignavibacteriales bacterium | reverse complement strand
TCTGGGTGAGTTATACGATATCGGTTTCTATCGTCCCGAGACGCATGCTATCCGAAAAGATGGGAACATGTACTTTGCCTTGTACGCTGACCAGAATCCCGGGCGGAGAACTGGCGAACCTTCCAGCTGGAAAGGAAATGTGGAGCTCCGCGGCCTCGAGAATAAATCCTATACGATTACCGATTATGTCAACAACATCGAACTCGCGACCGTGAAGGGTCCGGTTGCCAAACTCGATGTTGAATTTACAGATTATCTGCTTGTAGAAGCCGTTCCCCGCTGATACAGGCAGGACCTCCTCAACGAAAGGCTCCGGAACTTTAATCCGGAGCCTTTTAATACGATCCGGTGAAATTAATTCAGAATCATACATTACAGCGATTCAGTGCATCCAAATGCGGAAAGTAGTACTACTCCTGCTGCTTTGTATTCTACCCCCTGTACACGCTATCGATTGCGGGGAAGCTCTGAGGTGCCATGAATCCGAGCGCGAATTGGTAAGTGTCGAATTATCAGAATATTCCAAAGCGTTCCGGAATCCATTCAAGGGATTTCGCGGAGAATTAAATGATGCACATATCGGAAAATACGGCACACTAACCAGAACCTACATACAATGGAATGATATCGAGAATAGCGAACATGACGGTATCGAAAAGATAATCGCGTATTGCAATACACACTGGAGCGGTGTCGAACATACGAACACAAAAGTAATCCCCCGTGTCTATCTGCACTGGCCTAACAGAGGGACATATTGGCCGGATGATATGATAACCGGCGATTATGACAGCGATAAATTCCGGTATCGTGTTGTATCACTGATTCAAAAATTAGGAGAAGTATGGGACAACGATCCCCGCGTCGCGTTTATCGAGATGGGGATTTGGGGATTGTGGGGAGAACATCATCACGAAGCATTCGGCGGCTACGGCCGGCTCCCCCGTATGCCCCCCGATATGCAGAAGCTGCTCGGCGATGCATTTCAGAATGCCTTCAGGAATAAACTCGTCATGGTTCGGTATCCTGATGACTTCCGGGATTATCATTTCGGATTTCATTGGGATTCGTTCGCGCATCCTGAGCAGGAAGATCATATAGTCGAGTTTCTGTCTCCTCGCCTGAAAAACAGATGGAAATCAGCGATAATGGGAGGAGAGATGGCATTCGATTGGGGGAACGGACTCGGTACCGATCCCACCGATGCGGTAGTTAACTTTCACGAAGCTATTGTTGATGCTGTCCGCTTGCTGCACTGGAATCATCTCGGATGGGTGAGCGATTACGATCAAAATAATCCGGTTGCCAGGGAAAACGCCGAAATAATTCAAAAATCTCTGGGATACCGATTCGTTATCGATAGCGTCCGGTATACCAAAAGGATAGAGGCCGACAGAGAATTCTATTTCTCCTTTGACGTACGGAATACCGGTTCGTCCCCGGTCCATTATAATTTGCCCGTTGAAGTCAGTCTCCTTGAAGAGAAAGGTCGTACCCCGGTTTGGAGAGAATCGATACAAAACATCGATATCCGAACCTGGCTGCCTGGTGATGACTGGAATTCGGTGGAGAGGATATACGAAATACGGCCCGAGAAATATACGATCGAGTATGTATTTACACTCCCTACCGGTATTCCATTCGGAGAGTATATCGTGGCATTGTCTATTCTCGATCCTGCGGGGAATGTTCCCGCGCTGCGTTTTGCGAACACAAATTACTTCGCTGGCGGCTTACATCCTATCGGACGGATAGGGTTAATGTCCGAAGTTCGCACCGTTTTATTGAACCCCTATCAGTTCGATGATCTGGCCGGGGATCGCTCGTTATATTATGGGCAGTAATGCAGAATACACACTCGTCAACAGGACAACAATATGGCTATAACAATATCATTCGAGGCAAATCTGATCAAAACTGTACTCTATTCTGCAATTCTATCTGCAATTCTGTGTACTGCAGATGTACTCTCCCAGACTGTTTCACTCCGTGAAACAAACCGGGCAATCCATATCCTGACCGAACGGTATGAAGTTGAGTTCCGAAAGGACCCTCTCCTGATCACAGTAAACCGCGCAGGTGCCGATATATTCAGAACCGGCGGTCACGCAGGACTATTCATTCAAAGAGACGGGAATATTTATCCCATCGACCGGATTGCTTCGCATAGTCTCGACGGAAACGAACTTATCATATCGGCAGTAACCGCACTTGAGAACACACCGGTCGCCCTGAACGTATCGTTCTTCGAGCAATATTTTCATCTGAGTTTAGAAACAATCGGAGAAGAACGGAATGAAAGGACCGGAATCAAAATCGAGCTTACTCCGGGAGAACACTGGTACGGAGGGAACGTAACCTCCGCACATATCTGGCCTCTGGAGACGGGAAGCAGCGGGTTCGATCCATTCTACGCTACAAGCAATCAAACCTCGCCCATCTGGCTCACATCTTCGGGAATGGGAATCTTCGTGAACTCTTACGGTGAAATGGGTTTCGAAATTAATCGAGATCACTCCGGATCGTTCTCACTCTTTATGAATAACCAATCGGCGATGAACGTTACCGTTATTGCCGGAGAAAACATAGTCGATGCATATTATACTATGATTCAACTCATCGGTCTCCCAGAGCAGGTTCCACCGGAGGAATTTTTTACCAAACCGATATTCAATACGTGGATAGAGTTTTTCACAGATGTAAATCAGGACGGCGTCATAGAATATGCCAAAACAATGCGGAACAGGGAGTTTCCATACAGCATACTGATGATCGACGACGGCTGGGCTACCGCATACGGAGATTTCGAGTTCGACGAATCTAAATTCCCCCATCCCGCCGCAATGATTGCGGAGCTCGACTCCCTTGGGTTCAAGGTCGCATTGTGGCTGACGCCGTTCATAGAGCTTGCATCGGAAACGTTCCGGTTTGCACAAGAGCGCGGATTTTTAATTCTGGACGAAAAGGGAGAAGACCCTTATATTACTACCTGGTGGAACGGTGATGCGGCTCTGGTAGATTTTTCGCATCCCGATGCGTATGAGTGGTTCGTAAACGAGCTTCACAGCCTTGTCGAACGGTATAATGTCGCGGGTTTCAAACTTGATGGAGGCGATGCAGAATACCTGTCGCAACCGTACCGGTCGTTCGGCTCCATAACTCCGAACGAATATACCGATCTGTTTGCCAGCGTAGGTTCCAATTTTGCTATCAATGAGTTCAGGGTGAGCTGGCTTGCACAGTCGCGCGGATTGGTACAGAGGTTGAGAGATAAGGGTCCGAACTGGAGCAAAGAGGACGGTTTGAATTCATTGATCCCGCATGGTCTGACGGTCGGATTGATCGGTTACCCCTTCTTTTGTCCCGATATGATCGGTGGCGGACTCGACGGCGGGTTCAGGAATGAGGAATTCATGGGTATGGATCCGGAACTCTTTATACGTTGGACGCAGGCGAGCGCGCTTATGCCGATGATGCAATTCTCTTATGCGCCGTGGCATCTCGATGAGCAATCGTTGCATATCGTAAAAAAGTATGTTGATCTCCATACCGGACTCGGCGAATATATATACGAACTTGCATCGGAAGCGGGGCGCACGGGAACCCCGATCGTCCGTCCTCTTTTTTTCAGAAACCCGGAAGATCCGAACACCTACGCTATCGCGGATCAGTTCATGCTCGGTGACAAATTTCTGGTTGCTCCGGTCTTAACGAAGGGCGCGCGCTCGCGGGACATCTATTTACCCGAGGGAATCTGGAGCGATTACTGGACCGGATCCGTTTATCATGGAAAAATGTTGCTCACCGGTTTTCCTGCGCCGTTAGATCTGCTTCCGGTTTTCGTAAATCAGGACTGAGCACGGGAGTGTATTATCCAGTGGAAAAGGTGTTGTCATGATCAAATATTTATCATTTCAGTCGATCCTTTTACATCTGCTGATGTTGCTACTCGTATCTGCGGTGTGTTCCGGTGATGACACCAAAACAGAGATCGACTATCTTCCCACAGATGTTATATTTCCAAACCCCGAGCGCGGATTCTTCACATTTACCGAGTATCGCACGGGTAGTTCTCCACTCACGGCGAACCAGCTCATCAATTGGCGAAATCAGTATCATCGATCGATTGTGCAAAGGAACTATACGCTATCGGACTTCCGCGATAAGGAAATTCCCGAGAACTGGCTTAATGAGATGCGACAGGATTTTGCAGCCATGCGCACCGCCGGCGTGAAAGGTATTATCCGGTATAGATACAGTACGGCAATCGGACAGCCGGATGCGCCGCTGGATATAGTTAAGCTTCATCTCGATCAACTCGCTCCGGTTTTCCGGGAGAATTACGACGTTATATCATCTATGGATGCCGGCTTCATCGGAGCATGGGGAGAATGGCATAGTTCATCGAATAACCTGACGACTACCGCGAATATGCGGGAGGTACTGTTCAAGATTCTCGAAGCCCTCCCGAAAGAACGAATGGTCAGCGTCCGTACCCCGAGTTATAAAATGAACATTTTCGCAACGGCACAGGCGTTGACTTTCGAGCAGGCATTCGATCGATCCGACATCGCCCGCACCGGCCATCTCAACGATGGATTCCTGGGAAACGCTACGGATCTGGGTACGTATCAAAACATTGAGTGGGAAAAGAATTATCTCAATCTCGACACCCGGTTTGTTCCGATGGGGGGCGAAACCGGGGGAGTAAGTTCGGGGGAATATTATAAGTGTCCCAATGCATTGATTGAATTGGAACGAATGCGATGGTCGCAGCTCAACAGCGGCTGGTATG
>CAZBUK010000158.1:3382-4808 GCA_964495085.1 uncultured Ignavibacteriales bacterium | reverse complement strand
AAAAAAGAAGCAGATCTGACTTACCGGTTATCATGATTCCAAACAGCAGCGATGTCGATTTATTCCGTCCGGGACAACGTTCCAATCTTACGGTAACAGGAGTCAGACCTGACGATATGGCTGCGATATTTACAGGTGCGCACGGTATTGCTAACGGTCTTGATAATGTTCTGAATGCAGCTATGTACTTGAAGAAACAAAATGTTCACAATATAAAATTAATATTTATAGGACCCGGGATTTTAAAGGACAAATTAATACAACGTGCAAATAGAGATAAATTGGATAATTGCATTTTCATAGATCCCGTTCCAAAAGTTGAATTAAATAATATCACAGGATCGTCCGACGTAGGTATGATGATTCTGGCAAACGTCCCTGCGTTTTATTATGGGACATCGCCGAATAAATTCTTCGATTATTTAGCAAGCGGGCTTCCGGTGCTCAACAACTACCCGGGATGGATTGCCGATCTCATCACGGAACATAAGTGCGGAATAGCTGTCAAACCGGACGATCCGAAAGCATTCGCTGATGCTCTTGTATGGCTTCGTGATCATAGGGAAGAACGTGCTGAAATGGGTCGGAAAGCACGGGAGATTGCTGAAACAGTTTTTAACAGAGATCTTCTGGCTCAGAGGTTTATATCCTGGATTGAAAAGACGTATTATGATTATCGGAAGGAATAAGCAAGTTCGTTCGCAATTGCAGAAGAATTAATATGACCGATATGTTTTTGATTCGAAAAAATCTTTTTTTTATAAACGATATTATACATGGCGGAAAAATACGGAATCATATATCGGATATCGAAGCATTTTTTCAGAATCCGCAATCGCAGCAAGAATCACTCCACCGAAGACTTAAAGAACTGTTATCACACGCGGCCGGTACGACGGATTTTTATCGCAAGTATAACGGCATCGATGATTTATCGCGGTATCCGGTTATCAAAAAAAATCAATTACAGCAATTCCCGGCAGGATTTTTATCATCGAGATATCCCGCTAAAAAATTAAAAGAACGAAAAACGAGCGGATCGTACGGGACACCGATGAAAGTATATTTTTCTGCACATAAAATGGCGCGTCACTATGCCGAGCTTATTTACTATAATAAATCCGTTGGGATGAATGTCGGAGAAAGGTATATAAATATAACGACGAACAAAAAGGGAAAAATAGAACAAAAACTGAAAAATGTGGTTATCGTCAATCCCGCTGTGATGAATAAATCGTGGTATACTGATACTCTTTCTCTTATTCGTAGTTATAAAAATTCATTCATTATCGGATTTCCATCGGTACTATATGCGTTATCAAAATATATTATGGTTAACATTTCCGACAGGCGTCCATTCCGCATGAAAGGAATCATCGCAATCGCAGAGCCGCTCGACCAGGGCGTTTTAAAAAATATTCAGGAT
>CAZBUK010000158.1:0-3372 GCA_964495085.1 uncultured Ignavibacteriales bacterium | reverse complement strand
TCAATGCCGGGTTTATAACAGATATGCTACAATGGAGACCGGTGTGATAGGTCACTCAAGCGGATCGGAGAATACGATCCGTATCAACCGCGCATCGTACATTGTGGAAATAATGGCTTTCGACGAAGACCGGCCTGTAAAAGAAGGAGAGGAAGGGCGAATAGTAGTCACGGACCTTTATTCGCATGCAATGCCGTTGATCCGATATGAGATAGGAGATACCGCTGTATTGGTATCAAAAGCCGGGTTCGGTGCAGAAGATATCGAGAACCCCCAGGGGCGGATAATAGAAACAATCTTCGCAACAAACGGATCAAGGATATCGTGGGCAATTATTTACGACTATATGATAGCCGAACCCAATATCATTCAGTATCAGTTTCAGCAAACAGGTAAGAGAAATTACCAACTTCTTCTTATTACTTCGGATAAATATTCAAGGAATTCACGAGAGGTTCTGAGCCGGAAATTCCTGAATCTATTAGGTGACGATGCGGTGTTGGATTTCCGTTATACCGATTTAATTCCGGCGTTAACCTCCGGGAAGCGTCCAATGATAATAAATTCATATACGAAGAATAATCCTGGGTAGGCAAATACGCAATTGGATTTTTTACCCGCAGGATTTAGCAGTAAAGGTTAACATAACACGTGACCGATTTAACGGGTCGTTCATAAGGAATCCATTATGTTGATTGAGATTAGAAAAGTCAATTTTCTTAATAAAGGGGCTGAACTGATGTTGTATGCAATTTTGCAGAAAATGCAGACTGCATACCCGAATGCCAAATATGCAATAGCCCCAAGAATTGACGGTACGCCATATGAGAAACGTGCACAATTGGGATTATTGCAGAAAGCATGGCTGTGGAGATATAATATTCAATGGGGAAATATTGCTGTATTCGTGCCGAAAAAGATACGTGATATGTACGGGATTGTAACGGATAAAGAAATCGATGTTGTACTTGATGCGTCAGGATTTTCATACAGCGACCAATGGTGGGTTGGGTGCAGTCTGGAATTAGCGGATGCATGCAAGAGATGGAAGCGGAACGGGACAAAAATAGTTTTACTGCCACAGACATTCGGGCCATTCAGCTTTTCCCGGACTAAAAAGGCGATTAAAACAGTGGTAGATACCGCCGACATTATATTCGCCCGTGATCGATTATCCTATGAACATCTTATAGGTATCGCAGGAGAACTGCCGAATATTAAAATTGCCCCTGATTTTACAAACCTTGTCGCCGGAGTTTTACCCGATGATTTCGATGCTGAAGCAAACAGATTTTGTATCGTGCCAAATTATCGAATGCTCGATAAAACTTCGAAAGAGCAGAGTAAGATATATTTGAAACGTATGATTGCTTGTACGCAATATCTTTTTGAAAGAGAACAGAAGCCTTTCATATTATTACATGAATTGGATACCGATATAAAGTTGGCGCATGAAATATCCGATGCTGTGTCTGGTCGACTCCCGGTGATTGTTGAAAGTGATCCGGTTAAGCTCAAAGGTATAATTGGTGCTTGCGAAGGAATGATAGGGAGTCGATTTCATGCTTTAGTCGGTGCATTGTCTCAGAATATACCTGCACTGGGTACGGGTTGGAGTCATAAGTACAAAATGCTTTTCGATGATTACGGATTTCCTGAAGGATTGTTGGATGTTATTGCAGATGAGGAGGAGATACGCGGGAAAATCGATATGGTTACAAAGCCGGAGTCGAAAAAAAAGATAATGGCAGTGCTCAGAACGAAATCGGATAGTCTTAGGCAGATGTCAGAAGATATGTGGGCTCTGGTATTTAAGGTATTGGAGAAGTGATTATATAATCGATTCCGCTCGGGATTGAACTTTTATGCCGCGATGTGACAAACTCAAACAAAACAATATAAAAAAAACTAAATATTCGACACATAAACATTTAGAACAGGAATATCATAATGGAAATTCCCGATAAGCTTCCAAATCAGTTTATCTGTGTTATAGAGGGAGAAGCTCACTCATGGACGGGATATGTTGTAGTTGATTCGACCATAAACGGGAAGTCCGTCGGAGGAGTCCGAATGATGCCTGACGTGACGATAACCGAGTTGATGCATATGGCCCGTGCAATGACATTAAAATACGGTTTTTTGGGGATACCGCGCGGAGGAGTTAAGGCGGGCATAGTCGCAGATTCCGAAATCGATCCCGATATAAAAAGAGAGATACTCAAAGAATTCGGAATGAAACTTGCGCCAATAATTCAAAAACGTATTTTTGAGCCTGGGATGGATATGGGAATCGGTCCTGACGATCTCAGCTGCATCTGGAAATATGCAGGCCTGAGAGAATCCCCCAAAGTTAATCCGATATCCCATTCCAGATCAGGATATTACACAAGTTTGACTGTATTAGCCGCTGCACAATCAGCCATCGCGAAACAAGGCCTAACGTTCAATAAATGTACGGCTGCGCTCGAAGGATTCGGAAATGTGGGCGGCTCACTAGCAATGGAGTATTACAGGCATGGAGTTAAGGTTGTGGCAGTATCGACCATAAACGGTGCGATTTATAACGAAAATGGGTTCGATATTCCCGAATTATTATCGAAATATAAACGGTATAGAAGCCGTATGATCGACCATGTAGACGGAGATACGATCGATATGGCCGATCTTTTTACAGTGGAAGTCGATATTCTTTCTCCCTGTGCACGATCCTGGAGTATCTCGACAAAAAATGCGGATCTAATTCGAGCAAAGGTAATCTCACCGGGTGCAAATTGCGCGGTAACATACGATGCCGAGCGAATTTTGTCCGCTAGAAGTATACTGTCCGTACCTCATTTTGTCGCAAGCGGAGGCGGTATACTCGGAAGCACGATGGAATTTTTAGGCTGTACGGATAAGCAAATAAAAGATTTCATACAGCGTGAAGTGAAGAAAAAGATCGACAACCTTCTCGCCATAGCGGAAATGGAGATGCAGCTTCCTCTTGAACTTGCGGAAAAAGAGGCGCTCGGAAAATTCGGTAAGATGCAGATCGTAAAACAGGGAAATTGGAGATCTACGGTAATACAGGCGGGAATGGGTTTGTATAAATCCGGCCTGCTTCCCTCCCGAATAACGCGAAGCTATTTACCGGGATATTTAAAACAAAAACTTTGGTCCGATTCGATACTTGTGTATAAAAAAGATTAGTCGAAAGAAACGAAAAGGTTGAGGCTATGAAAGATATATTACTCGCCGGGGGAGCCGGTTCACGACTTTATCCCGCAACACGATCGATAAGTAAACAGATTCTCCCCGTTTACGATAAACCAATGATCTACTACCCTCTATCCTGTCTGATGCTTGCGGGAATACGGGACATTCTTATAA
>CAZBUK010000157.1:0-4823 GCA_964495085.1 uncultured Ignavibacteriales bacterium | reverse complement strand
GGGGCGGGAATCAACGGCTTGTGCGGTGGGAAATCCGCCGAGGCGGATTGCGTTTTCCCGACCATGTCGGGATCGGCAGCCTTTTTCTTTTGGTTACTTTTCTTTTTGGGCTCAAAAAGAAAAGTAACAATAATTCAAATATATCTGAATATATTCATCGATTACTCTAATTTCATAAGCTTCTGAAGTAATAAATCATACTGGACCCATAGTTTGTGTATCATAAAGTTATACCTTTTCCAATGCAATACTCCATTATGTTCACTTCGTCAATAATTATTTTGGACACCAATGTGTGAGGGATTAAATGAAAATTACAGATATTAAGGCCCGTACGGTTTCCGTCCCCCTGGAAGCCCCTCTGCGCCATGCGGCGGGCTCGCACCCCGGACGGTTTGTCAGAACGATCGTCGAGGTGTCGACGGATGAAGGCATAACCGGACTCGGCGAAGTAGGCGGTGGAGGCAACTCACTCGCATCGCAGTTTGAGAGTCTGAAGAGCATCCTCATCGGGCACGATCCTTTTCAGCTCGAAATGCTGAGATGGAAGGTCAATAACCCTATACTATCGGTATATAAGCCGATGCTGCAGGTACTCGCGCCGATCGAATTCGCCTGTCTCGACATAATGGGGAAAGCGACCGGCCGTCCGGTGTGCGATCTTATCGGGGGAAGGGTCAGAGCTGATATTCCGTTTGCTGCGTACGTCTTTTACCGGTATCCGCTGAACGGCAGAGGGGGCGAAGAAACGGCCGGCGATATCGTACAACATACGCGTGAGCTTATCGAACTGTATGGATTCAGATCCGTGAAGCTCAAAGGAGGCGTCTTCTCCCCGCAACATGATGTCGACGTTACGCAGGCTCTCCGCGAAGCGTTTCCGGATGTAAAACTCCGCGTCGACCCGAATTGCGTCTGGTCGGTCGGCGACGCACTACATGTCGCCGAACAAATCGAACCGCTTGGTATAGAATATTTCGAAGATCCCGTATGGGGAATGGCGGCGATGGCGGCAGTGAGAAGCCGGACATCGATGCCGATAGCTACGAATCATATCGTCGTCGGGTTCGACCAGATCGCACCCGCGGTTCACATGCAGGCTGCGGACGTGATTCTGATCGATCCGCATTTCTGGGGAGGGATTGTTGCTGCGAAACATGCCGCGGTCGTATGCGATACGTTCGGACTTGGAGTATCGATGCATAGCGGCGGCGAATTAGGAGTCTCCCTCGCTGCGATGCTTCACCTCGCCGCGTCCCTTCCGAATCTCAGCTATGCCGCCGACGCTCATTATCATCATGTCCTCGACGATGTGATCAGCGGAGGAAAACTGAAATACCGTGACGGCGCTATCCGTGTACCGGACGGTCCCGGACTCGGAGTAGAGCTTGACGAGGATAAGATGTCGTTGTACGAAGAGGCGTTTACGAAGGAAGGACAGTACGATTATCATCAGGATCCGGGCCGCCCGGGTTGGGTTATGACAATCCCCGGATTCTCGTATGCCGGCGTCGGACAGCATAAATTACCCAGCGGAAAATAATCGACTTGGAGATACTATGTACTCTGAAAATCCGTATTTGAAGCGAGCCTTGGAGAGCCTGCCCATCGTAGAAGGTCGATACCCTGAGAAGATCGGTTATGTGGTAAACTATTCCTTCCATATCTGGTATCGGATAATCATCGAAGTCTTGCACGTGAGGGGGGCGCAGTATGGGATCGGGGAGGTGCTGGTCAGAGACGCACGGCAGGATCTGCAAATCGAGCTTGCGGCAGTCGACGAACTGATTGCAGAGAAGGTCGATATCCTCATCGTAACTCCCGTTGCCGGCGAAGGGACGGAGCAGATCGTAGAGAAGGCCGATCGTGCGGGAATTCCTCTTGTGATCGAGGCAAATCCGGTGAAGGGGATGAGTACGATGATCGCTATCTGCGACTACGACGCCGGGGTAAAAGCCGGAACATGGGCGGGAGAATATGCCCGGGAGCATTTTAACGGAGCAGCCAAAGTGCTCGACATCGCTTATCCGGCGCTTCGTCCATGTCTCCTGCGAAGCGAAGGTTTTATGGATGGTTTGAGATTAATCCTTCCGGACGCCGAACTCGTGCGAAGAATAAACGGAGAAGTTCAAATCGAAACGTCGAAGAAGTATTCTACGGAGGCGCTTCGGGAACATCCCGAAATAAATATAATTTTCGGCATGGACGATGAATCCACCCGGGGAGGTATGGAAGCGGTACGGGCTCTTGGAATCAATCAGGATGAGATGATGCTCATCGGTTTCGGCATGGCGGGAGATGAGGATAAGGACGTTCTGTTGGAAAAAGGAGCCTGGCGGGCAAGCGTTGCGATGTTTCCGGAATGGGTCGGCCTCATGTGTCTCGACCAGGGGATCAGGTTATATAACGGGATGAAGGTGAATCTGCATGAGGTAACTCCTACGGTCGCGATCTCACCGGATACGCTGCCGGAGTATTTCTCCAGAGAATCGGATAGATGGGTACCGAATTTCAGGGCCATCGCGGCAATCCCGCGTGAAGGAGAGTGTACCAGGGTCTGAGTCGTAACGGGGAAGTCCGTCATTATTCTATGCATCGAGCGAAACAATGCGTTGTATATTAATCACTCATCCGTTACCGCCGCTATACACACACCTATACAGGAGATACTATGATCCCGGTTGTACAAGATTTGAAAAGCTCGCCTATGATCCACTCGTTCGGAGATATCTTTAATCCACCGGGATTGACCAATTTTATTGGGTGTGTTCAATCGGACATCGACATAACCGGAATACGAAGTCTGAATTTCCCCCCGTTTGCTTGCTCGGATACGGTTACCGCGAATCTTTTTATCGACGGAAAATTTTTTCCATCTACCGGCAGCCGTGTGACGTTCGTCTGGTATCCGGACAGGATCGAACGGCAGGCGGAATACAAAGGGATCGTTCTCCGCGCAACGACGGCGCTCGCGACCGGTAAAACCGCTCTCGTCACGAGGCTCGAGGTTGAGAACAGAAGAGGCAGCGATTCGGAAATTAGACTGAAATTCGGATTCCGCGGTGGCGTCACGAAATCGATGTCCCCATGGAATACCCCGTTTCCTCCGACGGAAACCGATAATGAGGTATTAATCGATCCTGAAAGAAATGCGCTTCTCTACAAGGCAAGGAATAGCCCGGCATATATGATGCAAGGGATATCGATGAAACCGCTTACGCTAAACCGGAACGGCACGGAGCTTCTCTTACCGCTTCGATCGAGCGAGACGAAACATATCGACTATGTGAACGCCATCGCGGAATCTGAAAACGATGCGCAGTCGTTGTATGACGAATGTATGGGAGATGTAGCTTCACAATTGCAGCGAACCAGGAACTATTGGAATGAGGAACTTCGCGCGGTGTTTACGCCCGGGAACGGCCGTTATTCCGGATACCTGCCCACGCTCGTTACCGACGATCCCGACATCTTGAAACTTTATCATATCGGTATGCTCGGGGTGATATATTTCAAACGTGATAGTCCGCATTCAGTGTACGGAAGAGCCTACGATACCCTGATGCCGAGATACTGGCAAACAGTCACGTTTCTCTGGGACTACAGTCTCAGCTCGGTCGTCCATGCGATGCTCGATCCCGCGGTCATGAAAAAATACCTAGAACTCTGGATGGGCCTGGATATCCATCAGCATTTCGGCACTGACTATCTGACCGGTTCCGGCATCGGGCCATGGTATTCCGTCAACGATTTCGCTATGTGTAACATTGCCCGGGATTATCTCAGATGGACCGGCGATTTCGCATGGTTGGATTCGACCATCGAGAGTCGGCAGGGGAAGAGCAGCGATCATGTCCTTGCATATCTGCTGAAATACTCGACGAATTGGCACCGGTTCCGAACAAAGAGCGGACTGGCGGATTACGGCGGTCTTGCGAATTTGCTGGAGTGCGTCAGTACCTATATCCATGAGGTCGCGAGTCTGAACGCAGCGAACGTGTTCAATATGAGATTCGCAGCAGAGTTGTTAAAACAGAGGGGCGAGACGGAAAAAAGCGATCGAATGCTTGAGGAGGCACGCGAATTAGTGAAGATCATCGGACAGCTTTACCTCCCCGGCCAGGGATCATGGGGTGCGCGTTTTCCGGACGGCACTCTCGTCGATGTACGGCAGTGTTACGATCTTCTAACGATCCTGAACACCATAGGCGCCGATTTGTCCGAAGAACAGGTTTCCGAAATAACGAGTTATTTCGTAAGGGAGCTCCAGACACCGGTATGGATGCATGCGCTCTCCTGCAATGACGACGATGCGATGTTCAGCGTACGGCCCGATCACCAGTGGACGGGAGCATACCCCGCCTGGCCGCCGCAAACCGCGCTCGGATTATACCGCGTCGGCCGGACTGATCTCGCTTTCAATTGGGTCAAAGGGTTGGCGAAATCCGCAAACCAGGGACCTTTCGGCCAGGCGCACTTCGCCGAATCGGTCGTACCGCCCGAGGACGGGGGGGCCCGCAAAGCGCCCCCTGATATGCCGTATATAACCGATTGGACCTGTTCATCAAACGGCAGTTGGGTGAGTCTCATCATCGAAGGAATTTTCGGAATAAATGCGTCCTTACACAACGGCATTTCGGCCCAGCCGAGATTCGGTTCTTTCGACCCGTCTGCCGAACTTCATAACGTACACTATCAGGGAAAACAATACATTGCCACTCGAAAAGGAATTATTCCGGCCGAATAATCATGGAGCGCTCTATCGAACGATCAGAATTTGCATTGTATATATATTCATTTCCGTATTGGCGGCATGCAGTGTG
>CAZBUK010000156.1:0-4927 GCA_964495085.1 uncultured Ignavibacteriales bacterium | reverse complement strand
CACGGCGGTGTTCGACGGCTTCGAGCCCGAATGATTTTCTTATTTACATAAAAAGATTTCCATCCGATTCTCGAAGCAGAAGACCGCCGACGCCGTCATTAAAACGCTTATCGCACGAATTCGCAATCCGAAGAACGCGATCGTTGTAAGCGCCGATTCCGAAATCAGAAATTTTGCACGTGCGCATGCTTGCACGCTGATGTCGCCACATGAGTTTCTTTCGAAGACGAATCGTTCGAAGCACGATTCGACGCACACGGAAAAACCGGAACGCGACGATCTCTCGATCGATGAGTGGCTGGATCTCTTTGATAAAAAATAAATTTATCATACCTAAGAAACTTCCCGATTACTTTTTTGGTTTGTAAATTGTCAACTTCATTCCGAATAGAGCATGCACAAACATTTCAGAAAAGCAATCGTTATCGGTTCAGGATTAGGCGGGCTCTCGACCGCCCTCCGACTTTCCTCGGCCGGATATGAAGTAACGGTCCTCGAAAAACATGCAACTCCCGGCGGAAGATTAAACCGCATTGAGCTCGACGGTTTCTCGTTCGATCTCGGCCCCTCGTTCTTGAGCATGAGTTACGAGCTCGAAGAACTTTTCCGGAGCTGCGGCATAACAAACCCTGTCGAACTTGTCGAGCTCGAACCGATCTACCAGGTATTTTTCGAGGGACGCGAACGGCCCTACCTGATCTGGAAGGATCAGGAAAGACTCGAAGAGGAGTTTAAAGACATTGAACCGCATTTTTACAGCAAGGCCGAACGCTATCTGAATCGCGCGGGGGAGATCTTCCATGATACCGAACACCGGATCGTCAAACGCAACTTCGAGAACAGACTCGACTACCTCCTGAAGCTCACCCGCGTTCCGATGAAGCATCTGCCTTATCTGATGCGAAGTCTGTGGTCCGAAGTATCGCGGACCTTCACCTCGGAAGAAGTGAGAATCATCTTCTCGCTGGTTGCTTTTTTTCTCGGTTCGACGCCTTTTAAAACACCTGCGATATACTCCATTCTCAATTATACCGAATTCCGGCACAACGGCTATTGGATCATCAGAGGGGGAATGTACCGACTCGTGGAGGAGATCGTACGAATTCTTGCCGGCCGGGGAGTGCAGATTATTACCGATACCGAGATCGTACAACCCGGCCGGATGAACGGCTCCATCGACAGTTTCGTCGATCAGAGAGGCCGCCGGTGGGAGGCCGACCTCTTCGTCGTAAACGCCGACGCCGCGTTGTTCAGGGGCAAGGTACTCGGCAGGCCGGAGTATACCGCGAATCGTCTCGATGCTATGGAATGGACGCTCGCCCCCTTCACGATCTATCTCGGGGTCCGCGGTAAGATCGATCGTCTCCTGCATCACAACTATTTTCTCGGTAGCGATTTCAGGAGATATGCGGATACCATCTTTACCTCTCCGCACAACCCGAGCAGACCGTATTATTATGTAAATGCACCGTCGAGAACCGATGCGGCATGCGCACCCGACGGCTGCGAAAATCTGTTCATCCTTTGTCCGGTACCCGACCTGCGGTATAAACCGGACTGGAGCGACCGGGAGCTCTTGGCCGATACCATCATCAAGGATTTATCCAAACGGATCGGCTACGATATCGCCGGCAATGCAATGGTTAGAAAAATACTCGCACCCGACGATTGGGCCCGTATGTTCAACCTCTATCGGGGTTCCGGACTCGGACTGGCGCACGGCATGAACCAGGTCGGCGGATTCAGACCGAAAAATAAGGACGAGCATCTGGATAATTTATTTTACGTCGGCGCATCGACCGTTCCCGGAACGGGGTTGCCGATGGTGATCATAAGTTCGAAACTCGCTATGGAGCGGATTGAGCATGAATACGCAAACATACACCTCGGTTAGTCTCGCCGCGAGCAAGCAGGTCACGAAGCGGTACAGCACATCGTTCAGCCTCGGCATTCTTGCTTTCGGGCCGTCGTTCCGGTCTCCCATTTATGCGATCTATGGGTTCGTCCGGCTGGCGGATGAGATCGTCGACAGTTTTCATGAATTCGATAAGAAACATCTCCTCGATCAATTCCGCCGCCACACATTCGAAGCGATCGAGAGCGGTATATCCACCAATCCCATCCTCCATGCATTTCAGCATACGGTCAACGTTTACGGCATCGAACGGGAACTCATCGGGGCTTTCCTCGACAGCATGGAAATGGATCTGTCGAATACCTCGTATCATAGAAGCCAATACGATACATACGTTTACGGCTCGGCGGAGGTCGTCGGACTAATGTGCCTCAGGGTGTTCTGTAACGGGGATGATGCTTTATTCAACGAGCTCGCGCATTCCGCCCGTTCGCTTGGATCTGCTTTTCAGAAGGTTAATTTCTTACGGGACATCAGGAGCGACCTCCACGAACGCGGCAGAATCTATCTTCCCGGAGTGCGATCTCCCGTTGCCATATCGGACCGAACCAAACAGATGCTCGAAGAGGAGATCGAACGCGAGTTCCAGGAAGCGCTGGCCGGTATTCGCCGGCTTCCGACCGGAGTCAAATTAGGCGTCTATACCGCATACATTTATTATTTTGTCCTGTTTAAAAAGATCCGTAGAATCAACGTAAGCGATCTGATGCAAACGCGGGTACGGCTTTCGGATCTAACCAAAATCGCTCTCTTATGCAGGTCAATCTTAACGGTCAGATTTTTACGTTGATGCGGAGTCTATATACTTCTTTTTTGCGGGGTATGCTCATCGTGCTCCTTGCAGGCGTACAAACGGTTGTCGCCGGCGACGTATCTTCTCCGGATGCGCCGACGGAGGCCGAACTTGATTATATCAGGGGGACATTCTACAAATCGGTGGAGAACAAGCTGCAAGCCGAGTTGCTTTCCCGGTATATCGTCTATAGATTCTCGGAAGAGACGGACAGGTACGAGCCCACGGTGCTCGCGTATTCGGGGGCGACCGACGCTCTCCACGCGAAACATTCGCTGAACCCGTTTCTGAAGCTCAGGTACGTGCGAACATCGCTCCGTAAACTGCATCGCTCCGTCGCCGAATCACCCGATGACGTCGAAATCAGGTTCCTTCGATTCGCCGTGCTGCACAACCTGCCCTCATTTCTGGGGTACGGGGAACTCCTCATCGAAGACCGCGATAAAATCTGCGAGCTGCTCTTCTCCGGCCGCAGTTACCTGAACATCGAAGACGAGCTCTTCATGGGAGTTCTTGATTTCTTACTCTCGAGCGGCCGGCTGACGGAGCTGCAGTTACAGAACGCTCATGAACATCACAGGTCGATCTCCGGAAATGAGCACGTACCTACTCATTAACGCCGCAATTATCTGCATTCCGTTCCTGCTTCTCTTCGAACGCAAGGTTGCGTATTATTCGAAACTTCCAAAACTGTTCGCGGCAATTGCCGTCATCGGTCCCTTCTATATTATATGGGACATTAAAGCGGCCGGGAGAGGCGATTGGACCTTCAATAGCGAACACCTCATGGGGTATTATTTGCTCGATCTGCCGGTAGAGGAGCTTCTTTTCTTCATTACCGTACCATTCAGCTGCATCTTCATCTTCGAATCGCTTGGGGTCTATATACTCGATCGGCGCTTACAAGTTTCCAGAATTCCGTTTTTCATTCTGGGAACGTTCTGCGGTGCGCTCGCGATTATACTATCCGATCGGGCTTATACATCAACAGTGCTTATATATACTGCGGTATACTTTCTGATCGCAGCCTCATTTTTTTTCGCTTTTCTCCGCCTGACCGTCTATTGGGTGTATATACTAATAACATTCATACCGTTTTTTCTCTTTAATTCGATACTGACATCGCTTCCCGTCGTCAGCTATAATCCCGAAGTCATCGTCGGCGTCCGGTTTCATACGATCCCGCTCGAAGATTTTATTTACTCATTTTCTTTACTGTCCTTTTACGGCATGACATTTTATACCATCCAGCGCAAATGGCCGGGAAAAAGATCGCGATCATAGGCGCCGGTCTCGGCGGATTGGCTGCAGCTATCAGGCTGGCCGGATACGGTGCGCAGGTAGACGTATACGAGCGGAATCCTTCCGCCGGCGGTAAAGCAGGCGAGCTGCGGAGCGACGGATTCAGATTCGACATGGGGCCGACGCTGCTTACCATGCCCTTCGTTCTGGAAGAGCTCATCGATGCAGCCGGAAACATTCCGGGATCCCGTCTCGCCCTTACATCGCTTCGAATCCTCTGCAGATATTTTTACCCGGATGGCACCGTCATCGACGCCACATCCGATCCGGAAAGCTTCGCAGCAGAAATTGAAAAGAAGACCGGGGATACTGCAGACAGCATACTGAGTTTTCTAGCCTATTCGAAGAAGATCTACGATCTGACGTCGGATCTTTTTCTCTTCAGCAGTTTCGACATCCGGGAAAAATTGCTCAACCGAAAAGCCCTCAGCACCCTCATGCAAATCCGCCGCATAGATCCCTTCCGATCGATGCACAAGGCGAACGCATCGTATTTCACCGACCCGAGAACGATTCAGTTATTCGACCGGTATGCGACATACAACGGTTCAAGTCCGTTTAAAGCTCCCGCAACGCTGAATATCATTCCCCATGTCGAATACTCGCTCGGAGGGTATGTACCGGCGGATGGAATGTACTCTATTCCCTGCAGACTCCGGAGGCTGGCGGAGACTGCAGGAGCCGTTTTCCACTTCAACACGTCCATCGACAGGATCCTGCATCGGAACGGGAGAATTGCCGGCATCGAAATTGACGGGGTAAAAGAAGAATATCATATTGTAGTGTCGAATGCAGACGTGCTTACGACCTATGAAAGACTTCTCGATGATCGGCATAGCCGATCTGCCGGGAAGTACCGGAGGCTGGAACCATCATCTTCGGCGCTGGTCTTTTACTGGGGAATCGACGGCGAGTTC
>CAZBUK010000155.1:0-5014 GCA_964495085.1 uncultured Ignavibacteriales bacterium | reverse complement strand
CACAACCCCGACGATTTCGGCTTGGTGGACCTGAATCATTCAAAATTCTTTATATCTTATTTTGGACAGATGGTACATATTATCCTTCTTACTATATTAATTCTCGACAACTGAAATCTCCTTTATAAGAGTATACATCTGATCTTCCCGCCGGAGTGGATTCATTACAACGGGATCGACCGGTACCTTCGTCGGAAACTTTAGAAAAATCTAATAGTCTCAATTGCAGCTCATTTAAAGCAGCGGGAATTAGACTTCTCTAAGTAAGTTGAATAGAAAACAAATTCAATCTATAATCTATTGTGACTTCATCAGGGGGAAGGTCACGTCGTACCGTCCGATGGTAATCGAGACATGGCATATATTGGGGTATATGCTATGACGACTCTCGGGAAGAGACGGTCGAATTCTGTGCAAATTTGGCTCAGCTTAATGAGAGCAAATTCTATGTTGATTCTAGGGGAGATTTTTCGAAACAGCGGCCGAAAAGTGGTTTTTATCGCCGCAATATTGGGGATCACCGCTTCACATCTTTGGGGGAATCACCAATCCGACCAATCCAATCCGCCGCGTACCGTTAGCTCGCTCACCGGAATAGTTGCCGATTCATTCGACGGAATTCCGCTCAGTGGCGTTAACGTTACGATTAAAGATCTCCAGGCGGGTGCCATGACGATATCCGATGGTACGTTTACGATCGATAACCTGAGACCGGGAACGTATACGCTCGTTTTCAGTCATCTCGGTTATAGATCCGAAACGGTCAGAATCGTCGTCTCTGCCGACTCTCCTCCCCTGCCGCTCAGCGTTTCACTTGTTCAGACATTCGTACTCCTCGAGGAAGTCCGGATCGACGGATATGCGAACGATTCCGGACCCGAGGCGCAGGTCGCCGGCGTCACCTATATGTCGGCCGAACGGATAAAGACGGATCCCGGAGCATGGGAGGATGTTTTCCGGTCGCTGCAGAACGTACCGGGGGTGAGTGCGCCGAACGATTTCGGTTCGCAGTTCATCGTTCGGGGAGGCAGACCTGAGCACAATCTGATAGTCCTCGATGATATCGAGATCCTCAATCCGTACCGGCTCTACGGCGTCATGAGCGTATTCAATCCGGAACTCGTCTCCGGCGTCCACCTGCATACGAGCGGATTCCCGGTTCGCTACGGCGACCGCCTTGCCTCGGTATTATCGGTTACTTCCAGGGAAGGAAGAGACGCTACACCGCTTTCCGCACTGGTATCGGCGAACATCACCAACGCCGGCATGACATTCGAAGGAGGTCTGCCCGCGGCTTTACCGGGTAATTGGATACTCTCAGCTCGAAGAACGTATTACGACCTCATCGCCAAACCGATCGCGGCAAAATCAGGACTCGTCGACCGCAATACCGCTTTCCCTTATTTTTACGATATGCATGGGAAAGTCACATTCAGGCCGGTCAAAGACCATACGATTATGTTCACCGGATTCACCGGACGGGATGCGATGCTGATCAATTCCGGCACTTCGGATCCGGATGAACAGGATATCTCGGTGAACGACCGGACACAGCATCTGATGACGGGAATCGGCTGGCAGTATTATCCGGATTCCCATCACCTGTCAAAATTAACGTTATCGTTCAACCGCGTCGAAGGCGCGCGCGACGTTCAGGCAGACGTAATCGATCCGTATGAGGATCCCAACGGCTCCGTGTTTGCACCGCTCGGCATCACATCCCTGTATACGTTCGAAAAACTCTCCGCTCTCTATACCGGATACTATCTTACTCCAAAGTACGAAGTATCCGTCGGCGCGGGACTCGACATACAATATATTCACCTGGATTGGGCCGCGGATTTTGTGCAGAGCGCCGAAGATTTCATGCAGGGCCAGGAATACTTCAAGGACTTCTACATACCGAAGCTCAGAGACGCATACCAGGATACCCGGAACGACAGAATTCACTGGTTTCTCGAGTACACGAGCCACATTACGGAGAAACTTTCGCTCGGAACCGGTCTGCGGTTCGATTTCTACAGCATGCTGGATAACTTCTTCGTATCTCCGCGGCTACATGCGAAGTATTCTCCGGATGAATCCGGTAGTATGACGTTATGGATAGGCAGGTATCTGCAATCCCCGGGCTTTGAGAAAACATTCGGCCAGTCGGAATTTCTCGACTTTACCGATTCGCGGCTGAACAGATCGCTCAGGCCCGAGGAATCCATCCACATAGGATTCGGCATCGACCGCCGTCTCTCTCCACGTGTTTCCGTAAAAGTCGAAACCTACTATAAAACTCTTTCGGAAATGCTGATACCGCTGAGGGTACAGACACAACGATACACGGCGGATCAGATCGGATTCGACCGAAATTCAGGAAAGAGGTTCTGGTCGGATCCGTATCTGATCAATTACGATTCTCTCACCGTCATTCCGACAAATAACGGGTCGGGTGAAGGACGCGGTATCGAGCTGCTGCTCGAGCGGAGAAGGATCGGCACAACAGACCGGTGGAGCGGATGGATATCGTACAGTTATTCGATTTTCGACATGAGCGACGGTACGGTAAGGGTCCCGTTCGATTACGATCAAAGGCATAACCTGAGTACGGCATTCTCATATAAACTCTCCAAGGTCTTCGATATCGGTCTCAAATGGAAATACGCAACCGGATTTCCGTATACCCCTCCGACCGAAGTCAAGCCCAGAATACGCATGATTGAAGAAAACGGCGAGGTTGTTCCCGTCGTCTTCAGCCAACGCCGTCAGCTCGAGTACGGAGATGCAGGAAACCGCAATTCGGGAAGAATGCCCGATTATTTCAGATTCGATATCAGACTGAACATGAACACTTCGATCTGGGGCACACCGGCCCAGTTTTATCTCGATGTCATCAATGCAACGAACCACAGAAACGTTCTCACGTATCATTACACCGATCTGCGCCATGAAACGTATACCCGGAAAGAGGTGACGATGCTGCCGATCCTTCCGACCTTCGGCATGTCGATAGCAATATAACCCCCGGGTATGTTCCCGGAGGCTCCGCGCATCGATCAAGCGGGTGAGCGATGAATAACCCGTCTCTATTCATGCTCTCGATATCGGCGCGGGACCGATTTGTGAAGATTAAGACATGATTGACCGTTTTTATCTCCGTGGGTTCCGACCCGGAGTCTCTTGCCCCGTTCCACTATTCATCTTCCCTGCCTGATACATATAAACCGGACGTCTGCTTGAATTATAGTCGTATGTTTTATATTTTAGTTTGTTTAACCGTTCGGGAGAAATCTAAAGCATAAGCCGAACCCTATTCGATGGGATGGATCTCCGTCGGGTCGATCATTTGTAGAGTCTGAAGAGGAGCCGCATATGTCCTGCAAGCATTATAGCGCTGTTGCGTTCATGATTTGTATGCTTTCCGCATTACTCGCTCTGCCGGCGGGTGCCCAATTCATAACCGACAGGCATTATTTTTACATTAACGGATCGGGGGGATTAGCTACTTATTTCGGCGATCTCAGCTCGCCCAATAAGGATGAGTCCTTCCTGAGCTACGGAACCATGGGAGGTCTGGGATACGTTATTTCGCCGAGCTTGTATGCCGGTCTGGATTACCGTATCGCCGACTACCCGCGTACGCTGAGAGCCGGTACGGGGAAATATACCAGGAAACATGTAGCCGGCGTCTATGCAAGGTATAATTTCATTCCGCTGTCTGAATTCACTCCATATGTAACCGCCGGAGCGGGCCTGGTCTACTACGGAACCTTCGACAACAGCAAGGTATTCGATCCGGGGTTCGGGCCGACGGCAGGCGTCGGGGTCGACTGGATTATCTCGGAAATCGTCTCGATGTATATAGAGAGCAAGTGGGATTTTATTCTGGATGACCGGGCAGTCGATAATCTCAGAGGGGACACAGGTTTTGATATGTTGGGATACCTCGGTGCGGGTGTGCGTGTAAATCTGCGGTCCAGCTTTCGTCCCGTGCGCGGCGTAAGCATAGCCGGTCCAAACAAACTCTTCACGAGAGAAGAAGGAATTTTCACCGCGGCCCTGTTGGAATCGGCGACGCTGCCGGTCAGATACGAATGGGATTTCAACGACGGTACTATTAAAACCGGATTATCCGTATCTCATCGTTTTACGATCCCGGGAAGTTACGTCGTTACGCTCATCGCCTCGAATCAGAGAAGCAGGGAGCAGCGAAACCTGATCGTCACGGTCACCGACCGGCCTCAGCCCGCGAGAATCGTCAATGTCTATGCGAGTACCGAAACCCCGCTTCCCCGCCAGAATATTCTCTTCGATGCGGTTACCGAAGGTACCGCACCGATAACCTATGAATGGGATTTCGGCGACGGAAACGTCTCGCGGGGGGTCAATCCACAGCATAGCTACACGTCGCCCGGTGAATATACCGTCATACTGCAGGTCAGCAATACCGGCGTTGCGGGGGAGGACGGAAAGGATAGCCACCGTAAAACGATACAGGTCTTGGAGCCGCCGCCCCCGCGGGTTACCGAATTGAACACCGTCTTCTTCGGTTTCGGCAGCGTTAACCTGGATGCCGACGCGCGCCGGCTTCTCGATGAAAATATAAAAATCCTCAAGGAACAGCCGGACTACTGCGTTCAGATCGACGTCTTTACCGATAGTGTCGGCAATCCCCAGGCGAACCTGCGGCTCTCGGAACAGCGCGCGCGGATCGTCGAGCGATACTATATGGACAACGGAATCGATCGTGAACGGGTCACCCGGACGGGTCTCGGCGTTGCACCAGGCCCCTGTCCGCCCGACGACCCTGGTCCTGGCTGCAGGCACAACCGCCGAGCCGAGTCGATACCGTTGCTGTGTCAGTAAAGGATATTTATGCATCGATTGTTCATCCGGAAGTAAAAAAAGCCCCGTGTCATGCGGGGCTTTTTCGTTATATACCGTTATGATTGGTGTCCAAAATAATTATTAACGAAGTGAACATAGTGGAATATTGCATTGGAAAAGGTATAACTTTATGATACAC
>CAZBUK010000154.1:0-5196 GCA_964495085.1 uncultured Ignavibacteriales bacterium | reverse complement strand
AGAAACCTATGCGTCTTTGCGTGAACCAGGAGACAGAAGACGGAAGACTGAAGACGGAAGACTGAAGACAGATCAGAAGTCGGAGATCAGAAGTCATAAATGCACTGATAGTACCAGTTCAGAATCAGTGTAAATCAGTCCGATCTGTGTCATCTGTGTTCCATCATAGAAACCTATGCGTCTTTGCGTGAACCAGGAGACAGAAGACGGAAGACTGAAGACAGAAGTCAGAAGTCGGAGATCAGAAGTCATAAATGCACTGATAGTACCAGATCAGAATCAGTGTAAATCAGTCCGATCTGTGTCATCTGTGTTCCATCATAAAATACATTGCGTCTTTGCGTGAACGAAGATTATCTTTATCAGGTGTGTTGAAACGGAGGCTTGATGATGTTCCGGGAGATTCCCTTCGCTACGGCCTCTGCACGCGTGTGGGACTGCAGTTTCTCATAAATATTGCGTATCCGGGCCCGTACTCCGTCGATGGAAAGGAAAATTTCCTTCCCGATTGCCGCGTATGATTTACCGACTGCAAGCAGATTCAATACCTCGATCTCGCCGCGAGTCAGTTCGGATTGCATCTCCGCCGGAAGAGGTTGTTGAAAAGAGGTGATGATCTTTCGTGCGACCGCGGGCGTCATCGGAGATCCTCCTTCGAAAGCATCACGGATAGCCTTGATCAGTTCTTCGGGTGTCGTTTTCTTTAACAGATATCCCACGGCGCCGGCACATATCGCATCGAAGATCTTCTCCTCGTCCTCGTATACCGTACACATCAGGATTGCAACAGAGGGGAAGTGTTCCCTGATATATTGAACTCCTTCAATTCCCGATATACCCGGCAGTCCGATATCCATGAGAACGACATTGGAATCGCCGATCGATGAGGAAACGAACGCTTTTTCGCAGCTCGGGTAAGAGCCGATCACGGTGATGCCGCCCGCCGAGGAGAGCACTGCCTTCCAACCCTCGCGCACAAATTTATTATCCTCGATGATCGAAAGCGCTATATCAGGTTCAGAAATGTGCATGGTCGGTTCGATGTTGATGATACCAGAGAGGAGAAGGTATACCTCTTTACCCGATATTCCAACGCATACATATGCGTTTTACAGGGGGATGGAAATTTGCCATCTCGTACCTTTTCCGGGAGAGGTCTGAAGATCGAGGTCCGCGGACAGCTCCCGGGCGCGCGTACGTATATTCTTTATGCCGCTGCGGTCGGTGGGTATGTCCGGATCGAACCCTTTTCCATTGTCGCCGATCGATAGTAACAGCTTCTTTCCGGCATACTTTATCTCGACATCGAGATCGCTGCCGTTCGAATGTTTGACCGCATTGGTCACAAGCTCCTTATAGATGAGCCATATATTTCTTCGGCGTTCGAGCTGAGCTATTCTTCCGGGAATGAATTCGGGAATTCGTATCGCGTGAGCCATCGATCTGCTTTCGCAGAGATCCGATGCATATCGCCTGCATTTCGCGAGAAATGCAGCCCATGTTTCATGGACCGGGTCGATCGACCAGATGATGTCGTTGATCGCTTCCTGCGCCTCGGAAGCGCTCTCGCCGATGAGCTCGAGCAGTTTCGGCGATAACCCCCTGCCGTTCTCGTTCATCTCCGACCTGATCGCAGAAGTGAAATTGGAGATGCTGCTCAGCGTACCTCCGACATCATCATGCAGATCGCGCGCTATGCGGTACCGGGTGCGTTCGACTTCGAGCAGCTTTGCAACCCGATAGTTATATGCAAGCACAAGGAGACCGATCAACGCCGCTGACGCCGACAGCATGAACCACCACGTCCGCCAATAAGGGGGAGCAATGGTGATCGAAATTATCACCCCCGCCTCATTCCAAAAATTATCGTTGTTGCTTCCTTTCACTCTGAATGAATAGGTTCCGGGCGGGATATTGGTGTAATTGGCATACCGGCGTCCGTCTGCGTATATCCAGTCGGAGTCGATGCCCGTCAGCATGTAAGCATATTTATTTTTTCTCGGATCGAAAAAATCGAGCGCGGAGAACTCGAACGAAAGTGTATTCTCATAATGTTCCAGCGCAACGGACCGCCGCATATCTTCATTACTCGTATAGCGTGAGTGCGGCATTTCTTCTCCGAATAATTTTACCGATGTTATGACAATCGGCGGAACGTGATGATTGTCGATAATCTCACGGGGAAAGAACACATTGAATCCGTTTAGCCCGCCGAAATAAAACCTCCCGCTTCGTCCCCGGTGATACGCACCGTTCGAGAACTCGGTCGACTGTACTCCGTCCCGTTCGTCGTACGATATCCAGGCACCAGTCTCCCGGTACAGCCGGGCAATCCCGTTGCTGGTACTTATCCAGACGTTGTCGTCATCGTCGATTAAAATTCCGTAGACGTTATTATGGGGCAATCCGTCCATTATGGTATACTGTCCGATGGTTCCCGACTCCGGTTCAAGTGCGAAGATGCCGCTTCCCCACGTGCCCGCCCAGATAGTACCGCTCCCGTCCTCTGCGAGGGATACCACTACCTGGCTGGTTAGCGCGTCTGGATTCGAACGATCCAGCGGAATGTGATTGAACGTATGCGTTGAATAATCGTAGCTGTACAGACCGTATCCCCAGGTTCCAATCAATATTTTACCGGTCCGGGCTTCCAGCACTCTCCAAATATGTGTAGCTCCGAATACAGGATCGCTTCCCGGATGGAACCGGTTGAATTCCGTATTATCATACCGGGTGCGAAACAATCCCGCCCCGTCCGATGCGACCCAGATCATATTCCGGCTGTCTGAATATATGTGGGAAATTCGGATTAAGGGAGGAAGAGTACTGTGGTCATGGTCTCTGGAAGTGACGATTCCCTTAGCGGGATCGAAGAAGACCAATCCGGAGGCAAAGGTTCCCGCCCAGAGCGACCCGTCGACATGTTCAAAAAGAGTTTGGATCGTGTTGTCGGGCAGCGATTGAGGATCTCCTTCGATATGGTAGAATGCCGTACCCGTACCGTCCGATAGCCGGTACCGGATCAATCCGTTTCCGTGTGTTCCGATCCAGATGTATCCATCCTTGGCCTCATAGACGCCGTGGACAGTCCCGATCGGTATCTGTTCAGAGCCGTTTAGGTAAGAGTAAATATGACGGAATTTCAACCTTTTCGGATTATGTTTCAGCAGTCCGGTCGCCGTAGTCCCGACCCACACAACACCCGTCCGGTCGATCAGCAATGAGCGTACGGCGTTCGACGAAAGCGAGTGATGATTGTTCCGGTCATGCCGGAACACCGTCATGCTATCGTCCGCTCTATTATATATATAGACACCACCCCCCTCAGAACCAAACCAGATATTCCCCTCCTCATCCTCGCATATCGATCTGACGCGGAGGGGGGAGTGTAAAATGCCGATCTCATCGGGTCGGGTAAAATATCTGAACGTCCCGTCGGTGGGATCATAAACGTTCATCGCTTCGTCAGTACCGATCCAGAGCAATCCGGTGCGATCCTGAAACAATCCGTAGATATACTCTCCCCGCATTCCATCGGGCATCGTGGAATCGGGAAGAAAGGCGGTGAAGATACCGGTATGTTTATCATACCTGTTCAGACCGCGGCGTGTGCCGATCCAGATAAAACCGTCGCGATCTTCAAAAACGTGGTGAACGTTCGAGTTCGTCAGGTAACTGTCAATCGTAGAGTAGAGAGTGAATATACCGGTTTCTAAATGTAACTGAGCGAAGCCTTTAAACCAGAGCCCGAGCCATAGACTACCGTCGGCATCAATGACCATGCTGACGATCTCATCCCATGGGAGACTTCCGGGATCTGAAGGATCATGGCGATATGGTACGAAGCGATCTTCATCGCGAACAAAATAGTTCAATCCGTAACCGAGCGTGCCGATCCACAGATTGCCTTCGGGATCCTCGACGATACAGCGGACGTCGTTGCCGGAAATGGAATTCGGGTCATCGGGGTCATGGATATAGGTGAGAAAGGAATAGCCGTCGTACCTGATCAGCCCGTTGCCGGTTGCGAGCCAGATGAAGCCGACGCGGTCCTGGAAAATCTGATGGATGGTGCCGGTTGAAACGCCTTCTTCGGTGACGACGCGTTCAAAGCGCGACTCCGCGGAGATTGCGGAGCAGAGACACACGGCGGAAAAGATAAATATCCGCCAGGTCCGGTTCAAGATGGCGTTTCCTCCCATACGCGAATATAGGAAGGAGAGGAAAAAAGAGCAAACGGATACGCGGTCCGATTGTATTGATAGGGAAATTTGGAACCTTGGGAAGTTATCCGGTATAGCCACAGTTTGCTCAATCGGATTGAAAATGCGAATCTGCTATCACCACTCCTGAGCCCGAAGGAGGATGAATATCACAACAGGAGTTGCCAGTAGCCGACGTCGATCCAGCGGTTGAATTTAAATCCCACCTCCTTGAAGTATGCAACTTTCTGAAAACCCAATTTCTCATGCATCGCGACGCTGGCCGGATTGGGCAATGCTATGCCGCCAATCGCGGCATGCATGGAAGAGTTGCGCAGGAGTTCAAGAAGGCCTTTATACAGACTGGTTCCGATACCACGGCCGGTCCAAACAGGATCAAGATATACCGTCGTCTCGACGCTGAACCGGTAGGCACACCGTCCTTTCCATCTGCTTGCATAAGCATATCCGGCCGGCTCTCCCCGCCGTTCCGCGACCAGCCATGGAAGATCAACAGAGGCGACTTCTCTGATACGCGATGCCATCTCATCGGCGGAAATGATCTCTTCCTCGAATGTAACGATTGTATGAGCGATGTAGTGGTTATAAATCCGGGCGATAGCATCGGCGTCCAGGTGAGTTGCAGGACGTATTGAGACATTTTCCATATGGCTGTCGGTATATGGTCAGAACTATTATTCAAACTAGATTACCGTATTCCGGTATATATTCGGGATAAGATAATGATGAAACTTCCTCTTAGCAATGCTTGCTCAGGTACCTCGAATAATAATAGTGGGGTCCATCTTTTTAAAGATGGCGGCAGTGGGGTCCATCTTTTTCGGAATGGCGAAGGATTTGAGGACGGTGATGCATTCAGATGAAATCTGAAGATTTCAAGGAGAGCACAGATGGTACCCACTTTTTTTCGCGGCACCCAAAGAAGGTGGGAACCACTTTCCCCCCGCATGCCTTCGCGCAAGTGGACCCCACC
>CAZBUK010000153.1:0-5388 GCA_964495085.1 uncultured Ignavibacteriales bacterium | reverse complement strand
CACGACCGTGCCGAACGCTGGCAGATGTTTCTGCCAGATTACCGTTTCGCCTTTGTGGAGGATTCTCCGAAAATCCCAGTCGCGATCGTTTCCGACTGCCAGTCCGGAACCGATGATCTCGAAGTTGACCGGAAAGACTCCGGAGGGCAGCATATGCACCTCGATATAGAAGAGGTATATGTCCCCCTTCAATGAATACCCATGCAGGCACCACAGTCTGACCTTGCCGGGATCTTCACCGGGCAGATGCGGGATCAGCTGCTTGAGCTCCCCCTCCATATCACAAATATATTCGAAGTTTCGTATACCGTTCCGACCCGTCTCCTCGCGGATGAGTGCCCCGGTATTATTGATCATTCGTCTGATCCTACCTTTTCCGGACATATCCCCGGGACCGATCGGGATACCCCCGGGATACCACAGACTCTCATTCGGCACGCGTTCGCCTATCAGCGTATCGCCGAAGAACCAGAGCGTCTCGTTATTTCTTCCGAGAGGGATCGAGTATGCACCGTCCTGTCCGACCATCTCGTGGGCATTGCCGGTGAACAGCGGACCGAGGTCCCGGCCGGAAACTATATTCAGCGATTGGGTCACACTCATTTCCTCTATAGTAAGGCAAGCATTCCGCCGTCAACGAGATATGCAGCGCCGGTAACGAACGAAGCGCGCGGACTTGCAAGAAAGAGAACTACCTCGGCTACCTCCTCTGCTTTCGCGACGCGGCCGAGTGCATGGAATTTGCCCCATTCGCCGACAACGTCGTCCGATTTTCTGTCACCGAACAGATGACCTGCCGCCCATCTCAGCATCGGCGTATCTACCGATCCGGGACAGACTGCATTCACACGTATACGGTCCGCGGCGAAGTCTACCGCCATACTCTTGGTCAAGCCGACGATTCCCGCTTTCGTGGTCGAATATGCCGCGACGTTACGCTGTGTGGCAAACGCCTGCACCGACGATGTATTGACGATAGCTCCGCCTCCTCTTTTGCGTATCTCGGGGATGCAGTATTTCGAAACGAGGAAGACACTTTTCAGATTAGTATTCAGAACTTTATCCCAGTCCGCTTCGGTCGTGGTTTCTGCGGTTCCGTAATCCTGAATGCCCGCATTATTATGAAGGATATCGATCCCGCCGAAGAGTTCTACCGCCTTCCGGGAAATATTCATCGCATCGGCCGCATTTGAGACATCCGCTTCAAGGAATTCAGCAGAGCCGCCGCCGGATACTATTTCCCGAGCCGTCTCCCCGCCGTTCGATCGATCGACATCGACCACCAGGATAGAGGCGCCCTCGCGGGCGAGCGCCTGAGCGGATGCTTTGCCGATTCCCACCGCGGCGCCGGTAACGACGGCGATTTTATTTTTCAATTCCATAGAGATGTATGTCGGATTGTGGTTATGGTTTCAGCCGGACTTTGTTTCTGAGCGTGCCGATGCTTTCGATCGAAACTTCGACCGTGTCTCCGTCCTTTAAAAATATTTTCGGCTCTCTGAAGACTCCCACTCCGTGCGGCGTTCCGGTTGCGATGACGTCGCCCGGATTCAGCGTAATGCCGCGGGTTATGAACTCTATCAGCTCCGGAATCTTGAAAATCATCTCGGAGGTATTCGAATCCTGAAGCAGCGTTCCGTTGACCGCGCACCGGATTTTCAGATTCTGCGGATCCCGGATCTCATCCGGGGTGACCAGCCATGGACCCATCGGACAGAATGTATCCAGTGATTTTCCGCGTATCCACTGTCCGTCTGAAAATTGCAGATCGCGCGCGGAAATATCGTTCAGGGCAGTATACCCGGCAATATAGTTAAATGCATCCTTCGCCTTGACTCTGCTAGCCCGCTTCCCGATTACCAGCGCCAGCTCCGCTTCATAATCGACCTGTGAAGTCAAATCCGGATCCCACGACACCGGTCCACCCGGCGCAAGTACGGATGTCGGAAATTTGGCAAACATGATGGGGTACGGCGGTGGGGAGACTTTCTGTTCGACGCAATGGTCCATGTAATTGAGACCGATGGCGATGATCTTCGACGGCCGTAGTATCGGTGGCGCGAGTTCAACGGATTCCAGGCTGACGATTTCGCCAGGACTTTCCGATTTCAAATCGCCGGATGACAATTTATCATCAAGCCGTCGAAGCTTTGGAAAAATTTCATTCGAGCGGAACAGCATCGATAAGATCGGATCCCCTGCGTGGAGGCCCTCTCCGCTGCCGGCAATCGACTTGATATCATATATTCGATCGCCCCCGATGACCAGTCCGGGATTGATATCGCCATTCTTGATATAATTAACCAGTTTCATTTCAATACTCCGGATGTATGAAAACGCCTATTTCTGTATATTCCTCAGTGTATATTGGGCGTAAAACTACGCCCCTTCACATATCGACAGGTTGAATCTTATCTGCCGGCAGAGTTACCGGGTTCATAGAATTACATCTGAATAAGTCGTTGCCTTTTGACTACGCCGCACCAATGATACGCCTGATCTCCAACGAAGGAGGTGGTACTAGAATATTTCCGCTTCCCCTCGCAGCCTCACCCCCTACGCTCCCCTGCCCCGCCAAGGCGGGGTCTCTCCCAACACGTCGGGAGAGAGGGGGTTGGGGGTGAGGCTAAACGAACGGAAGAAATTGTCGATTTACTGATGTAAATACTATCCTTATCACTTTCCAGGAATCGTCACTTCACCAGGGTCATCCGCTGTGTATGTACGAACGACTCGGTCTCCATACGATACAGGTACATACCGCTCGGCAAATTCGTTGCGGTGAAGTGTACTTCGTATGATCCCGCGTCCTTCAACTCGTTTACCAGTGTCGCAACTACGCGGCCGGTTACATCGAACAGCGACATCCGCACATGAGTTCGCTCCTTCACGTCGTACCTGATCACCGTTGTCGGATTGAACGGATTGGGAAAATTCTGATGGAGTGAGAAACTCTCGGGTAGACCGCCCAGTTTCACTTCCTCTACGGAACTTGTCCCGGTTACGGTGATCATATTGTCGAGCGAGAGGTCGTAGGCATCGAATCCCTGCATCCCGCCGGTATTCTTACTCGTATAATATCCGATGCCGAATTCCCCCTCCGTCTGTCCGACGCGGAGATCTACGGATATATCGACGAATATCGGTTCCTCCTGGTCGTATGCATATCCCTCCCCGGTGAGCAGCAGTATCCACTTCATTCCCTCGGGAGTCGTGAAAACCGAATCCGGCAGCATGTCCGGGTGATCGGCGGTCAATTCCTCATCCTCCGCATCGACTTCTTCCATAGCTCCGTTTCCGAGATCGCTGGCATATACGCCCGATTCGAAGCTCCAGTCTTCGGGAACCAGGATTGCCAGGAACAATTTATGCGCATTCGCCTCCTCGGCGAGCGTATCCGAGATGACGATGCCGATGCTGATCAGATCGCCCGTATTGGCTTCTTCAGGCTGATTGATTTCCTCGATCCGGCATGAGACGATCGTAAAAATGCAGATCGCAGCGATAAAGAGAAATGGTATCACATCTTTTTTTCGAAGTTTCATGGAATGCCTCCTCGCATGTAGGTAAACGGATTTGTTAGTTTGTCGCAGAAAGAATCGGTGTCATTTGATGCATGCTTCCTCCTTCCGTTATTCATGTTTTATACGTATGGTTCTGATCTCATTCGGCTTCAGATTAATCATAAACATTCCGTTCTCGACGGGTAATTCCCCGAGTATCACCTCTAAGATCGTCGAGGCGAAGACATGACCGCCATCGAAGACGGGATTGACCCGAGCCGTCTCGTTGCCGGCCGGATTCAAATTCATAAACCTGTAGACGACACCCTCTCCGTCGTATGCCGGTTTCATCGAGAGAAGTATCACGTTCGGATTTGAAATGCCGATAAAATTACCGGCAGGATTGGCGCTCCGGTACCAGCTTCGTCTGACGACGGGTGCCGTGTTAAGCTCCCATCCGAATCTTCCGGAAGCTCCCGGATCGAACGGGCCGGAATGGCGTTTCAACCCGAAACGCATCTCCAGAACCCCCTTGTTCACTTCGTGTCTGTTCCAGTTTTCCGGGAAGTTATTTACGATGTTCGCAAACAGCACCGGGCGCTCGCCGTCGGGCGATTCACGCAATCTGATGACCCTCGTATCTATCGATGAGAAGGTAATGGAGCTATGATCGTCCGATACCGCTGCACTCCTCCTGAGCGAATACGCATCAAGTTGTGCGCCCGGGAGCCGCTGTACCCCCGGCTCCAGATACCCCCCGAGAATTTCCACATGCTCACGGTGTGCATCCACCTTGAATGGAAACGAGAACGCATATTCCTCAAGATGTTCCGTCGCCGTCAGGCGGTCCAGATGAACGCTGTGCACAATATCGACCCTGTCGACTCCCTCCCAGAGGATGTATTGAGATTTTTCTACGAGATGGTTATCTCTGATATATTCGAGTATAATACGGACCGGACGTTGATCGATGATCCGGATTTCGAACCCGGAAGCCGGAAGCGGAAGAAAGGATTCCTCCATCTGGAATCGCTCTCTGAGGAGAACGTTCATCGGATGATCGCCTCCTTCGCGGAGCATATTCTCCCCGGTTTTCAGATCGCTAATCCTGTCGATGCGTTCGGATGATCTGGTGATATGGATGCGGTAGAATGCATTCTCGATCGAATCGTCGCCGTAGCCGAGCATTCCGCCGGTGACGGTTTCCCGGGATGAAATCCTGACGAGCCGGTATTTTTTATACCCGACCGGTGGTACATTTCGTGCAACAAAGAATAATTTATATGAATCCTGGAACGCGGGAACGGCCAGGCCGGTCGACATATCGATCACGCTATACCAGCTAAAATACTCTTTCGGAAACAGAACTTCGATGGGAATATCCCGCTCCCAGGAGAGCGAATTAAATACCATGACTCCTTCTCCCTCGAAGCTCTCTTCGGGTCTGGTCAGTCGGTGTATTGCCCGCTGAAGCGCCTCCTCTGCGGCATGAAATCCGTTCCGGATATACTCCTCGCGGAACGACATCGTGATCTCATTATCGCGGGGAGAACCGTATCCGTACTCCAGACCGCTGCCATGGCCGCTGTACTGCAGGAGCGACTCGTATCCGCGGTCGATGACATCGCCGAGCGGAAGCTCATCGTTCGAGAGCAGGGATCCGATCACTGCTAATTTTTCCGCGCTCAATAGCTGGTGCTGCGTCCAACGCTGCCTCGCCACGCGCGCGGGTTCACCCTGATAGAGCACATCCCAGGTCGACATCCAGTCCCCGCTCAGCGACGGGAGCGAATCTGCATAACGTTCCGTGAATTGTTCGGAAAATCGGCTCCCGCTCAGCGACGGGAGCGAATCTGCATAACGTTCCGTGAATTGTTCGGAAAAT
>CAZBUK010000152.1:0-5424 GCA_964495085.1 uncultured Ignavibacteriales bacterium | reverse complement strand
TTTTGGGCTCAAAAAGAAAAGTAACAATAATTCAAATATATCTGAATATATTCATGCTATTACTCTGATTTCATAAGCTTCTGTACCTTTTCCAATGCAATATTCCACTATGTTCACTTCGTCTATAATTATTTTGGACACCAATGATATCTCTATTATCTTTATGTATGTGCTTGAACTTCCCGCCACTCACCTTCCAATGATCTATCTTTAATAAAACGGTCGAGTAACGTCATATCTATTTCTCCGGGTGATATTTCGAGTATCGATCGAATATCCCGAAGATGTTTATCAGATCCCCCATCACGATAGAACTCCAATTTCAGAATGATGACGTATTCAGGGGGCGCAATCCGGTATGATTTACCTCTTATAGAAATTGATTTATAATTTTCAATTGCCCATTTTCCGAAGGCATCTCTCCCTACCGCATAAATATCAGCTCGAAGACCGGTTTCGTGATGAATTATATTAAAATGTCCACGGCTGCTTCTGCTTATTTCAGTAGTAATTACCTCGGGGGGTGGAGTGTAAAATTTGTCAAATGGAAATTTTAAAATCAGCTTTTCGATATCCTTGAGTTCCATTTCCAGCACTATATCGACGTCATTTGTAAGTCGTGGTTCTCCATAAATTATGGATGCAACGGCACCTGTTACAATATACGATAGATCGAGATCATCGAGCGGCTCTACGAACATATGAAACAAGTCATGTTCTTGCATTAAGGAATATATCCCGTAATTTTTTATCTATCTCAACCGCCGATGCATGAGGATACTGCCTCTCGAGGGCTGCACGTTTTATTCTTCTTGCAGTATAGTAGAGAGAAGTAGCGATCCGGATCTTTTCCTCCGCCGGCATTTTCTTATAAATGGAATTTTGGATATTTTGTGCGTCTGTGTCTATACTCATACGCAAGTCATCCGAATAATAGATAAATTCCTTTTGCCAAATTACTAATATCGTCCATTAAAATCCAGATCGGCCTTTTCCAGGTGCAGTACGGCCTCCGCAACGATCGCGATATTCTAGAAAAGGCGTTAGCTATTATCTCAAAGAAACCCCGGTAAAATCTGAGTTCGTAGAAGATTATCGCTTCACTTTCCGGATGGAAAAGTATGATAAGGGGTTTTAAATTAACGAAAGATTAAAACTATCTTTGAAATAGGGGTGTAACCTTTCATTTTGCATATAACCTACAACCATTCAATTCGTAGTCAACCCTTTACGGATAACACCGCCAGGTGAAAAAAGGATTCGATACAGGATTTTAGGCGCTGCTCCAATAAATCCGGAGCAAATTAAAATCCCCGATCATTTCCATTGGACGACATAAAATACATATATAATTGTAATAGATCTCAAGACCGACGGGAAATCGGACTTGGAAATACATTTCACAAAGATATTATCTCCGGGGTAACTCATACATTGAGGACCGTGTCCTCATGCGCAATAATTCTGATATTTGTCCGGAAATGCTACACGAATACCCAACTTGTAGAGAGAATCAATCCGTGGTCTCATATTAAGCAGAGGAGCCTGAGATGATTACAAGACTATTCATCTTATGTGCAGCATTCAGCCTTTCCGTCTCCGCTCAGATTACAATAACAAACATTGATATCTCGAATATGTTTACCGTCGGATACGGTACGACGATCAGGGAGGACACGATCGGTGCGGCGATAGATATTGGTTCCCCGGATGTCGAAAACAATTGGGACTTTTCCTGGTTTGAGCCGGATTTGATTTATGATATGGTAAGCGTCGATCCGGCGTCTACCCCCTATATCGATGAATTTCCGGGAGCGGAAATCGCAACGTATCATATGGGTAATTTTGAAGATGATGAAGCCGAAATATGGGCGTATTATACATTGAATAGTACTCTCGAGAATTATGGATCAGCCATTGTAGTCACTTCTCTCGACGATGCGTTTGTAACCATTAAAAATAATCCCGCTCGAATAGACCTACCCTTACCGATGACTGTCGGTTCTTCATGGTCGCAATCGTATACTCAAACTATCTCATTTTCCGGCTTCCAGTTATCTTCTTCTATTACATCATCTGTAATTGTAGATGCGTACGGAACAATGACCTTACCAGGAGGAGCGAGCTTCGAAGCGTTACGGCTCCGGGAATCTATGACTGTTTCGTCAGCGGGACTTCAAATCACCAATGTTATATATTCATTTATTTCGAAGAACGGAGCCCACGTTTCGGTTTTCGCCGCGGATGAGAATCCTCCTTCTAGCGGAGTATTAAGCGCCTCGGGATATAGCTGGAATTTTGAATTTAGCACGGTCGAGGTAAAATTGACAGTCGTCCATCCGTCTTCAAACGATATTGTAATCGCGGGAGAACGGGACTCCATCGAATACGCCCATTGGATGGGGATGGTAGACTTGTATTACAGTCTTGATGAGGGGGAGAATTTTACACTTATTGACAGCAGTTATGATTCACCGGTCGGGATCTATTATTGGGATGTACCGGATTCGCTGCTTACCACAAGAGCGATAATTAAAGTCGTCGATTCTTCACCCGACTCGGCTCTGAGCAGGGAATTTAAAATCAAACCCTGGCAACTCTCTCGACTGGATGCAAATGAAGATTTCGATCTATATGTTCCGGATCGAAATGGATGGTCGTTCAGTAATACAGGGAGTAATATCTGGCCGTCGGCATGGTGGAATCAGTTTGACTATCAAACCGGAACGGATCCTTATACTGATATCCTCTATCCGCCAATACCTCCCTTCAGAGCCGCTGCGGATTCTATCTTTCCGGATTGGCCGATGTTTGTCGATGTATTCGGCTCCGCTGCGTCTTACTTTTCGACTCAGCCCTTGCCCTTATACAGACCGAAGGCATTGCGACGATGGAACCGATTTACATTACCATGGGGCGGTTCTTGCTTTGGATTTGCCGTCGCCAGTCTTTTAGGATTTTATCATAAAGATGAGCTAATACAGCAGATCGGGAGCTTCGACGATTTATTCACGGCGCCGTTGCATAATAATTCCCGCTATGCGATAAATTATTTTCAGATTACACAGTATGGTCAAGAAATCATAGAATACAGGAGGGAAAACACCTCCAAGACACCGCGTCAGTTGTTGGACGAACTGAAGGAGATGTTTCGTAAAGAAAGCGGGGACGGAAGAGTATTGAGATATCCGAACACGGGAGGATCAGGGGGACACGCGGTTGTTCCGTATAAACTCGAACGGGTCGATAGTTCGGCATTTTTTAAAGCATGGGTGTATAATCCCAATAATCCGGGAGATCTCAGTCAATTTATTTATATCGACTCGGTGGCGAACACATGGAGCGACAGTACAAGCATGAACTGGGGCGGCGGAACATCCGATTGTTACCTGCACTATGAAAGCTCGTTTTTCCTGAGCACACCGACGCTGAATATAACGCCTTTGAACATCGTGTTGGATAAAATGAATACTAACGGCTCGGACCGAATAACGGTATATAATACCCACGAAGCCGAAATAGCAATTTCTACTGGAACAGGCGGACAGATCGGCTATCAGAACAATATTGCATTTAATTCTTTGACCGATGCCGTACCGATAATTCCTATAACGGGATATCCTCATCCCCCGATCGGATACGATCTTCCCAATCAGTCCTACTCTCTTCATCTGCAGAATTTCACGGGTGACGAGTCATTCGTCATGTTTGAGACCGATGCATTAATCTACGATTACAGAAGATTCGATGCCGAAAACAATCAATCAGATGTGCTTCATGTTTCAGGGAATGGCGTCGGAATTATAAATCCCGATGACCAGCCTAAAATCATGGAATTCGAAGCCATGTATTTTGATGATTTGACCAGCGAGAGAGTTATATTACTCAGCAACGTGAACATTTCCTCAGGCGATTCGCTCAATATCCGGGAATTGAATCTTTATGGTTTGGTATTTAATAATTATGGCCAGCGTATGGATTATGATTTGCATATCAGTGTTGCTTCAGAGGATGGTCAGTTAATTTTCGGACATTCCGGAATTCCTTTGGAGCAGAATTCCGGCCACTGGATAATACCGCATTGGGATGATCTTTCCAATGTTCCCGTGATGATATTCATCGATGACGGAAACGACGGGATTATCGAGGATACCATCTTTGTATCCAGCGAGGTAACCGGAGTCGACAACAGGGAGCCTGTCGGCGTTGCGCGAGAATTTTTACTTCACCAGAATTATCCGAATCCATTCAATCCCGAAACCACGATCGGGTTTGAAGTCCCTCAATTTAGTTACATTGAAATTATCGTGTACGATATACTGGGCCGAAAGGTCGCATCGTTAGCCGGGGGAAATTACGAACCGGGAATACATCGAATAACCTGGTATCCACGGGATATACCGAGCGGTATGTATCTCTATCGCATATATGTGAATGGAATTCCGCGTGAAACGAAACGTATGACGCTGCTTAGATAATAAAAAGAGGAGGAATAGAAATAGACTGACAACCGTTGAGTTCTTTAGCCCATCGGCAGGAATCAGTCTCATACCCGGCGAGATCCGGGAATCGATTTCTGAGCTACACGACCCGGCCGTCGAGCAAGTTGATGATCCGGTTGCCGTATGCGGCGTTCCGTTCGGAGTGCGTCACCTGCACGATGGTCGTACCCTCGGTGTTCAGCCGTTTGAAAAGATCCATGATCTCCTCTCCCTGTTTGGAATTCAGGTTTCCGGTCGGCTCGTCCGCCAATATCAGCTTCGGTCCGGTGATCACCGCACGGGCAACGCCGACAAGCTGCTGCTGGCCGCCCGAGAGCTGGCTCGGGAAAAGGTCCTTCTTCGCGACGATCCCGAACCGGTCGAGCGTATCGGCAATGAGACTTTTACGTTCCGACGATTTGATCTTTTTATAGAGAAGGGGCGTTTCGAGATTTTCGTAGACAGTCAGATCGTCTATGAGGTGGTAGCTCTGAAAAACGAAGCCGATATGGTTCTTATGCAGATCCGAACGGCGCTTTTCGTTGAGCGTATGCACCGGCTCCTCCATGAAGTGATACTCCCCGTCGGATTGTTCGTCGAGCATGCCGAGTATGTGCAGGAGGGTCGATTTCCCCGAGCCCGACGGACCCATGACCGATACGAATTCACCTTCTCCGACCGTCAGATTCAAGTCGCGCAAAACAAATGTTTTCACGTATCCGTTGGTATACCACTTGAATATATTTTTCAGCGTAATCATTATTTCTCCTTGTATGCTAGTGAGTTCAAAAAATCCGTATCATCCGCCTAATCCGCACTATCTACCTGCTCCGTATTCTCAGTTTAATCCGTATTATTCTTATCCTATCCATGCTATCTAATCAATCCGTATCATTGGTGTCCAAAATAATTATTAACGAAGTGAACATAGTGGAATATTGCA
>CAZBUK010000151.1:0-5456 GCA_964495085.1 uncultured Ignavibacteriales bacterium | reverse complement strand
ATATACAGCGAACATGACCCCGGGTTATCGAAGATTGTCCGAAGTTTGAAACGTGCGCTCAAATTCAATCCGGATTTGCATGCAGAAAGGCGGTCCGGTGAATTTTGGATATATATTGATGGCTCCCCTTCATCAGGTATACTGATGCCATCAGAATTTCTTGAGTCTCGCCTGGGAACTTTTATCACTCCGAAGACCGGGTATAAAGAAATACTTTCCGCTGTCTCAATGATATTAAGCGATCAATCGGACTATATGAGAAGTTATCCTCTATCCGGATTGGCGATGATATGTCGTTCTGTTTTTCACTCGATGCATTACGTCGGAGATGTAGATGAAACTGCTGATGATAATATCTCGCCCGCCGAAATTACACGTTTAATTATTGAAAGTGTGAACGAGATTAGGATACAATATTATCCGAAATATGTTGAAAATAAAGGAATCGATCCGCAATATTTCGATTGGTATCTCAGCGCTGTCGAACAGGTACTCATTGCACAGTATGTACTCAATGACGGTTTTGATGTCACTTACTATGAGCAATTGAACATACATATGCACGAACTTACGCAGGAATCGTACATAAATAATCATAGATCATATGTCGAATATTTAATAAAATTGAGCCGACAGCATTTATTACATAAAATACAACCTGAGCTCTGAATATTTCCGTGGAAGATGACGGTTGCAAGGAATATATATTATTACACACAACCGTTCTAAAACGAAAGACAAGAGCATTGAATCATTACTCAGAAGATACCTTAGAGAAATATGTCCGTTCATCTTCCGATATAGATGCTCGACAGAGACTTGAACTAGGGGATCATGCACAAAAGTGCAGATTGTGTCGAGACTATGTCGAATATTTTACCACATTTTATGATGATTATCGAGCCCTCAGTTCAGATGCTCATTCGGAACGAATTATAACGAATCGTTTTCTGAATACGCTCTATGCGCTGATGCCTCTCAAACCGCTTAAAATCCACAATGCAAATCCAGGCAACTACAGGACGGTACTTGCAGCAGTAACATCAGCTCGATACGATAACCGGTACATTACCGTTGCAATCATGATCGCCGAACGGGAAAAAGCTCTCGTACGAATTATCATGGATATGCAAGAGCGAAAGCATAAATTATACGTTCTCACCGAAGATCCGGCTCGCAGAGCTTTTGCGATGATCTCATTCCCCGACATCTCATTGAATCTTGTAGCCGATAACCATGGACATGTTGAAACCGAATTGGAAACGGAAATAACGAATAGAGACTGGTCGAAAGTCCGCGGTATTCTTCGGTTACCGGTCGATGAATTTTATATCGGACAAAATATACTTATGGGTGATATCCCTAATCTAGAAGGGAAGCATGGGCTGTATTACGCACAATTTCAGCGGACAGTGGATAGACTCGTTGTATCGATTGAAAAATATAAATCGTACGCACCGCAAATTACCTATGCGGTCCTGCACGGCGAGCATGGCAAGGAGATGGTGAGGATATCCGGGAATGGGAGGGGTATTTTTACGGATCACAATTTATCGGAAATTTCTACGCTCATGGTCTATTGCTAACGTCAATTTACAATAGACCCGCCATTACTATTTACCTTTCCGGTGTTCGTCGATGCGTGATCCGATACAGATAGAATATTTTTATCAGGAGTTATTGCAGTATTTATCATTTCCTTCCACAACGAGGGAGCGGCTCTTAAGGATCAACCGTTTCATTGAACAGATTGGTCGCGACCCTTTCATTGGCGAATCTTACCTCCTCGATTTAGTACAGCGTATTCCGGCAGCATTAAAAAATCTGAATGTAATCGGAACCGAACCTCACCTGGTAAAATCCTTCTATGAATTTTTCCAGGTGTTGCGCGAATACTATCCTGAAGTATCATCTCTGAAAGATTATGAGGACTGTTTATCGGCTCTCCAAAAAGCTGCTGCACAGTTATATGTATATGCCGGCTCCTTAGAGATGTTCTTGACCATTCTTAAAGAGCCCCGGAGCGATCATCTTCAGGTGTTGTATAGGACGCTTGATCCGAAAAACCAAAGAAATCCATATGAAAAACTGGGGATTCTTTTAAAAATTGCTCAGAGAGAAAATTGTGAGAGTTTCGATACAATTCAAGCGGTGTATCAGGACTGGTCAGAACAGCGAAAGCGTCAAACAAAGTCCGTAATTGTCCCAGTCGTCGAATACTCATTATATGATTCGGAGAATAGAGAGTCGGGGGGTACGCTGCGGAAAATTGGCATTCGGATCTTCGGAAAATCATCAAGCTCAACGGATGAATTTCAGACCGATGTAGCTCTTTTCGGTACGAGGGGAGATGAGATCAACATGCCGGTAATCACGAAAGCAGTCCGGACTGTGGTGAGGGAATATTACCCCTCGTTAGAAAAACGTTTTATATCTGCCCACGTGAGTTTCGATAATAATGAGGCCATGCACGAAGGAAGATCTGCGAATCTTGCTATCGCTGCTCTCCTGTACTGTACTATCCTGCGATATTTCGATCAGCGAAGCCGGTACGATATAGGGTCACGCGTTGCGATCACGGGTGATATAGACGAACATGGCAACGTCTTACCGATCGAAAACTCATCTATTCACCACAAAGTACGGGCAGTAATGTTTTCATGGCTGGATATTTTAGTCGTACCAAAAGATCAGTTGGAAACAGCAGTCCTGGCTATGCGTCAATGCGGAGCATACTACCCGGGAAGACAAATCGAAATTATTGGAATCGGACATCTTCGAGAGCTTTTCTTCGATAGACGGTTGACCAATCGGAGAAAAATCAATTGGATATCCTATACACGAAGAAGAGTGGGAAAGCAGAAATATGGAGTTCTATACGGGTTGTCAGTGATCGTGCTTCTCTATATTATATTTCACTTATGGTTTGAACCTTTCGATCGGAATCCTGTGAGAGGGGTATATGAAGGAGAGAGCTTGTTTGTTTATAATAAAAACGATCGGATTATCGATGAGATTTATATCGGTCCAATTGGTATTTACGACTCGGGAAGTGATGATATTTCAGCGACCTTTTTAAGAAAGCTTGTTGCATTCAGAGATGTCACCGGAGACGGAATTAATGAATTAATCTATGGTATTCCGCAGCAATCGGAAATCAATCAACTCTCATCCGTTGTATGCAGATCGATCAAGGAAAGAAGAAATCTCTGGTCGTTTAGTATCAAAGAAAAACTCGAATTTAAGTATAAGTCCAATATTGTAACCGATAATTTTAATGTCAATCAATTGCTGGTAGAAGATTATTTCGGTAAGGGTGAGATGGATGTCGTAGTAATCGGGCGGCATCATTATTTCCCCAACCTTGTACTTTTACTGGACGGACGGGAGGGAGAGAGGAAAGCTGCATATGTACACATGGGCGGTATCATTGATGCAGTCGCCGCCGATATTAACGGAAACAATATAAAAGAAATTGTTCTGGTCGGTATAAATAACTCACTTGAAACTGCAGCGATCTCAGTGCTGGACCCGCGTTTCATATCCGGACATTCACCACTGACAGAAGAATATACAGTTCTCGGATATGAACCGGGAACTGAAATGTATTACATACAGATACCGAGAACGTTGGTCGGCAACGTATTCAGGTATGCTATCCGGTATAACTTGCCGATGCGCCTTACTCATCTTAAACAGTCAGAAATGTTCCGTATATCAATGCTCGAAGTTCATTCATATGGGAATTCTCCTTTTGAGATAAATACTGCCACCTACTTCGTTTATCTCGATCATAAGTTTAAGTATGTGTCTGCTGGAACAGGCGACGATTACGACCTGATGGCTCGTCGACTGTATGATACAGGAAATATTCAACGAATGCCCGATTATAATTACTTTCGCGACTACGGTAACTCTCTGCTCTATTGGGATGGGAACGGGTGGGAAAAAAAACCGATTATAAACGGCCGTTACAGCGAATCGATTCTCAGTGCAGAAATATCCAGGCCGGAATAAAAAAAGCCCCGTAAAACGGGGCTTTTCTACGACTCTTTTACGGTCAATCAATACTCCATCCGGTTGGACGGATGGAGCCATGCGCTTACTTAAGCTTGACCTCGATCGACTTCGGAATGGCCTCCTCAGCCTTCGGAAGACTGATCGTGAGGATACCGTCGCGATAGTTCGCCTCGATCTTGTCGTTCCGGACTGACGTCGGCAGCGTAAATGAGCGTTGAAATGCTCCGAACCACCGCTCGCTGCGATACATCTGTGTCGGTTCCTGCTCCCCATCCGGTTTTTTCTCTCCGCGGATGGTGAGTATATTGCCCTGCATCGTTATCTTCACATCTTCCTTGTTGACGCCGGGCAGTTCGACACGTACCTGATACTCGCGATCGTACTCTGCAAGATCAATCGCGGGAGCCCAGGCACCCCGGAATTGATCGCCTTCATCGCTCATACCGCCGCGGAAGAAGGTATCGAACATCCGGTTGATGTCTCTCTGCATACCCAATAGATCGCCCGTTAACGGCATGAGATCGTGGGAAGGGTTCCATCGAATGAGTGACATAAAACGCACCTCCTCTGATTGATTGGTTAGGTTTATTTGATAGTTATGTGTTTAGGAATAAAAGAGTCCGATTTTTTCAATCGGATGAAAAGCACGCCGTCGTTATATTCGGCCTCGATGCTGTTCCGATCGACGCCCTCGCCGATATAGAAATTGCGTTCATAAACCGTGTGGCGAAGCTCGTGCAGCATCATCTTAGCGCCCGAATTGTGATAGTCCCCCGCACTTGCACGTATCCTGATCGTGTTGTCCTCAAGATTGACCCCGATGGTATGTTTGTCGCTCCCCGGGATATCGAGAAAGACACGATACTCGGTGTCGGTTTCGAGGATATCGATAGACGGTACGACTACCTGCTCGTAGAATGAGCGGGGGCGAGCGATGCTCGTATTGTGTTGCTGACGGACTGCCAATTCATTTTTTTTCGTCATTTCGAGCCTCCTCAACGATTATTTTATACTGATCTCCCGCGGCCGGAGCTGCTCTGCTTTCGGAAGCCTGATGCGAAGTACTCCGTTGCTTAATTCGGCTTCGATCTTTGCTGCATCGACTTCATGCGGGAGCTCGACCGTTCTGTTGAATTTCCCCGTGGCAATTTCATTCCTGATTCTGGTGGCGCCGTCGGGCAGCTCAAAACTTTTCCGCTCACCGCTCACCGAGAGGTAGCCGTTTTCCAGAGATATTTTCACGTCATCCTTTTTCATGCCCGGCAACTCGGCAACGATAACGGTTTCATTCTCATATTCTGCTACGTCGAATAGCGGATACGATTGGCCTCTCCAGCTGCGACCTTCATTCAGGACATTGCCGAATGCGCTATCCAGCTCGCGCTCGAAGTTCAGGATGTTATCCAGGAACGGGGCTGCTGTCGGGATATTTCTGA
>CAZBUK010000150.1:0-5485 GCA_964495085.1 uncultured Ignavibacteriales bacterium | reverse complement strand
CACCATCGTCTCCACCCCCCAACCCCGACGATTTCGGCTTGGTAAATCTGAATCATTCAAAATTCTTTATATTTTATTTTGGACAGATGTGTCCTCACAATAATAATCTATAATGACAATACAGAAGAAAATGAACATATGATTTTATGCAGTTCATCAACTCATAGGATAATGTTGTTGCATCTCTCTTTAGATAGATAGTATTGGTAGGAGACATGTATCCTTCATACGCGGTAACGCCTCAGCAAGAACTACTTACGATGGGAGGATACCGGCCGCGAGAGCGAATACAGCAGCAGCGCTGCCCAGATGCATCCGAAACTGATCGCATGTATCAGAGTGAAGGCCTCTTTAAATAAGAAGACCCCGATCATGAGCATGAGCGAAGGGGCAATATACTGAAGAAAACCCACCCGGGAGAGCGGAATACGGCGGGCGCCCTGGGCGAACCAATACAGGGGCAGCGCAGTCACGACCCCCGAGAAGATCAGGAGGAGATCCGTCTGCGTCCCCAGTCTTCCCGCCGCCCCCGTGTCGTTGTACAAGTTCAGGAGAATATAGCCGGCTGCGAACGGCGCCAGCAGAAGGGTCTCGATCGCGAGACTGGAGAGCGCATCGAGATTCGCCGTCTTCTTGAGCAGACCGTAGAGTCCGAAGGTGCCGCTCAGGATGAGCGCGATCCAGGGCATCCGGCCATAATTCACGGTCACGATGAGCACCCCGGCCGCCGCAAGAAATAGCGCGGCAGTCTGGAGAGGCGTCAGCCGCTCTTTCAGCACGATCATGCCGAGCAGTATGCTGATGAGCGGATTGATATAGTATCCCATGCTCGCCTCGATGACCTGGCCGGAATTGACCGCGTAGATATAGGTAAACCAGTTGACGCCGATGAGGAGTCCGGTCACAATCAGCGAGCTGCGGGTCCGAGCGCCGGTCAGCAGCTTGAGAAAATCTCTTCTGCCGAGCGCCAGCAGCAGGCCGGTTACGAAGCATGCGGACCAGAATACGCGGTGAGCGAGGATCTCTCCGGCCGGAACCGCCGCGAGCCATTTCCAATAGACGGGAAGCAAGCCCCACAGCGTAAACGCCCCGAGAGCGTAGATCGTGCCGGTCAGAAGAGGCGTGTTTGGACGGTTTTGCATCGGGACGATGATCTAGTCTTTTTTAAGATCTCTCACCATCCCGGACCGGAGATCGAGTAATTTTCTGCTGATGCCTACCTTATAGATGTGCGGGAACTCGAATCGTTTGTGTTCGTCGGATAATCCGTTCAGTCGCTCTTTGACGTAGCCGGCGATTTCATATGGGGATTTCTTTTCGATCAGCATCCGTCCGTTCTCCATGACCTTGTGCAGGAGCGCCTGTTTCCGTTTGGGATCGACTTTCTTGAAGGTATCGGGTTTAAAGGGATGGTACATCTCCCTGATATCGGTTTCATCCTCAAGCATCACCGCGTCACCGTTGAATTTACCCTCGTCGTTTATGAACCGCCAGACTTTTTTCATGCCGGGCAGGGTCATTTTCTCGACGTTCTCCGATATTTTCATCAGCGGTTTCCCGTCGCACATCGAGACCTTGTAGACGCCGTCGAGCGACGCGTCGTCCCCTCCAGTGATGAGACGCGTTCCGACGCCGAATGCATCGATCGGCGCGTCCTGCTCGCGGAGACTCCGGATGATGTACTCATCCAATTGGTTTGATGCAACTATCTTCACGTAGTGCAGTCCCGACTCGTCGAGGATGCGCCGCGAGCGTTTGCTGAGATAGGCAAGGTCGCCGCTGTCCAGTCTGATCGCCTTCAGGCGGTGTCCCGCCTTCTCCATTTCCCGCGCGACGGTGACGGCATTCGGAACGCCGCTCCCGAGCGTATCGTACGTATCGACGAGCAGAGTGCACCTGTCGGGGAATGCCTTCGCGAACTGCCGGAAGGCTTCGAGCTCGTCTCCGTAAATCTGAATCCACGAATGCGCCTGGGTTCCGATCGGTTCGAGACCGAATAACTTCGCGCTGAAGACGTTCGAGGTGCTGTCCACGCCTCCGATCACAGCCGCCCGGCTGCCGTGGATGCCCGCCAGTCCCTGCGCGCGGCGGAGACCGAAATCGGTCACCGGTTTGTCCCCGGCCGCATGCTTAATACGCGACGCCTTCGTGGCGATGAGCGACTCGAAATTGAGTATGTTCAGGAGCACTGTCTCGACGATCTGGGCGGCAATGATGTTCCCCTCGACCCGGACGATGGGTTCGTTCGGGAAAACGATCTCCCCTTCGATCGGCGCGTGAATGGTGAGCGCCGGCGTAAAAGAAGCGAGGTAGTCTATAAATGAAGCATGAAAGCCTATGGATCGCAGGTATGCGCGGGAGTCGCTGTCGAAACGGAAGCGTTCGATGAATTCAAGCAGGTCGAGCAGGCCGGCAAAAACGACGTAGCCGCCCCGAAACGGCATATCGCGAAAAAAGTAGTCGAAACAGACGCGCGTCTCTTTTTTCCCGTTGAGGAAGTGCCCCTGTGCCATGGTGAGTTCGTAAAAATCTACATAGAGACCGGTATTGCGTTCAAGCACAGACATGAGATATCCGTATTGGTATGGCGTTCATCGATCGTCTGAATATAGCAATAAATCGGCAAGGATAAAACGTCACGCTTCCCCGACGGGCGTCTGGAAACGGGTTCCCGCATTCAGCCGGAAGCTTATCGCGACGGCGCCTGACAATACGATCCCGCACAATATCGCAATATGATCGAACTTCAATCCGAAGTCGAGCAGCACTCCGAGCGCTACCGGACCGACGGCCGTGCTGAAAACCATCAGGGATGAGTAAACGCTGCGAACGGCGCCGAGATTCCGGGTGCCGTAGACTTCGGCAAGGAGCGCCGATTTTACGCTTCCACTCAGGCCTATCGATATCCCGGCGCAAACAAAATAAATGACGGCGATATACGGATGAGATGAAAGCGGCAGGATGAACAATCCCGCGAGGAACGGAAGCAGGTAATACGGAAACACCCTCCGCGCCGAAAACTTATCCACGAGCGGTCCGGCGGCAAGGGAAAAGACCGTCCGCGAAATTGCGAAAGCTATAAATGAGACAGCCACCCATTCCACCGACCAGCCCTTTTCACCGGCCATAATCAGTTGATAAAAAAGCAAACCGGTTATGATGAAGGGGAGCATGAAGGAATTGAGGGTAATGATGTAAAAGGATTTATCCTTCAGCAAAGCGCGTCGGATCGCTCCCGAAGAAAGATCGGTATGATTCTCGCGGGGGATTCCCGCGGGTACATTTTTTAATAATACGAGGATTGCAGGAATGAGCAGGGTCCCGATCAGTCCGGCGCTGAAGAGCATCGCGAGCCGCCAGTCGAATGATCCGATCAGCAATCCGATGAGAAGCGGGAAAACGGCTTCGCCGAATGCGTAGCCGAGCACGGAGATGCTCAGGGCTTTCCCCCGGTGTTCATCGTAGTAGCGCGACATCGACGTCAGCGCGATGTGACTCAACAGACCCTGACCGGCCAGGCGGAGACCGAAAATACCGACGAGAAGAAGGGGAAAACTGTTCGCCGCCGCCATCAGAACGCATGATGCCATCAGGAGCAAGGCCGTTGCAAGAGAGAATATTTTCAGATTCATACGATCGATCAGGCTTCCGAAGTAGATCAGCGCGGCGGCGCTCACGAGCGTGGCGATCGCGTAGATACCGCCGAAAGCCGTCCCGCTTAACCGGAATACCTCTTGCAGCGAAGGAACGTAGAGTGAAATGAGAAACGTCTGTCCGAAGCTCGAGAAGAAGGTCAGCACGATCCCGAAAGAAATCAATCGGATGTTATCTCTGAAAAATCTTATATAATCCATTGTGTTATTTCTGAATCGCTATCCCTTTGCGGTTATCAAAGTAAACGCACCCATATACACGTGCATCGATAATACAGATAGCCTGAGCTCCGATTATTTCTAATAAATTGAAGAGTCATTGGATATCGCGCGGGATGACTTACCCGGCCGTCTCGGTTTTAAATTCAGAGGTATAATGAAATTGCACGTCCGGAAAATTCTCCATAGCCGAGTTGAGGAGCCACATCGATTCGGCAAGGAATACGGGATTCCCGTCCTTATCGAGCATGATATGTCTCGACTTTGCGCGGATGAACTCGTTCAGTTTCGCCGGCTCGTAGGTGGTGATCCAGCAGGCCTTTGCATAATTGAGCGGCTGGAATCGGCACGAAGCGCCGTACTCCTGCTCGAGCCGGTACCGGATAACGTCAAACTGCAGCTCGCCGACGGTGCCGACAACGATGCGTCTGCCTTCGTGCTGGGTGAACAACTGTGCAACGCCCTCGTCGGTGAGCTGTGCGATCCCTTTCTCGAGCTGTTTCGATTTCATCGGATCGGTGTTGACGAGCTCCTTGAATATCTCCGGGGAGAAGCTCGGGATGCCGCGAAAGATCAAATCCTCCCCTTCAGTAAGCGTATCGCCGATTTTAAAATTGCCCCGGTCGTAAAGTCCCACGACGTCGCCGGGATAGGCTTCCTCGATGATGCTCTTGCGCTGCGCCATAAAGTGGTAGGGCGTGTTGAAGCGAAGGTCTTTCCCGAGCCTGACATGATGGAAATATTTGTCCCGTTCGAACCTGCCGGCGCAGACCCGTAAAAATGCGATTCTGTCGCGATGCCGGGGATCGAGATTCGCATGGATCTTAAAGACGAATCCGCTGAACTTCTCCTCATCCGGCAGGACGGTACGCATATCGGTCTCCCGGCTGCCCGGTGGAGGAGCGATCCGTACGAATGTCTCGAGCAGTTCGCGGACGCCGAAATTATTGAGTGCGCTCCCGAAGAAGACCGGAGCGACTTCCGCGGCGAGATACGCGCCCGGTTCGAACTCGTCGTACACACCCTCGATCAGTTCCACGTCATGACGAAGCTGTCCGGCCGCCCCCCACAGTTTCTCTTCGAGAAGCGGATCGTGGATGTTTTCTATCAGCAGCCGGTCCTCCTCGATGCTCGTTTTCCCCGGCCGGAAGAGATAGACGTTCCGTTCGCGTAAATTGTACACGCCTTTAAAAGCGGTACCCATGCCGATCGGCCATGTCAGCGGTCTCACCCTGATATCGAGCTTCTTCTCGAGCTCGTCCATGAGCTCGAAGGGGGGCCTCCCTTCCCGATCGAGCTTGTTGATGAAGACGATGACCGGAATTTTTCTCATACGGCACACCTGCATGAGTTTTTCGGTCTGTTCCTCGACGCCCTTCACCGAGTCGATCACGAGGATCACGCTGTCGACCGCGGTGAGGGTCCGGTACGTATCCTCCGCAAAATCCTTATGGCCCGGAGTATCGAGAATATTCACGATATAGCCGTCGTACTCGAACGTCATGACGGAGGTCGCGACGGAGATGCCGCGCTGCTTCTCGATCTCCATGAAATCGGATGTCGCTGTTTTCCTGATTTTGTTCGATTTGACGGCGCCGGCGGTTTGAATCGCG
>CAZBUK010000149.1:0-5495 GCA_964495085.1 uncultured Ignavibacteriales bacterium | reverse complement strand
GTCGACGAAGTTACGCCCGTGCATATCTTTACTTCGGGCGACGAAGCGGAATTGTTCCTCAATGGAAACTCATTGGGACGAAAGAAAAAACAGGAATATGAATACCGCCTTCGCTGGGACGATGTGATTTACGAACCGGGTGAATTGAGAGCGATCGCCTACAAAGACGGAAAAGTATGGGCGGAAAGTGTCGTAAAAACGACGGGTCAAGCGGTGAAGCTGCGGGCTGTTGCCGATCGTAACGAAATTAATGCCGACGGGAAGGACCTGGCTTTTATCACTGTTAAGATAACCGATGAAGAAGGATTGATAGTACCGCGCACGGATAATCCTGTTACATTTACCATAGAAGGGCACGGTGAAATAGTAGCGACGGATAACGGAGATCCGACCAACATGGTATCGTTCTCCTCAAATAAGCGTGAAGCGTTCAGCGGGCTATGCCTGGCCATCGTCCGCTCGAACGCGGGCAGTCCCGGAAGCATCACGATAACGGTAAGTTCGCCCGGACTTGAAGATGCTCGGGTAACCATAAATAGTAATTGAATTCTCATAAAGATTGAATCAAATGTTGCAGGATATAAGGGATGATGGTTCAATACGAATTAATGAATATCACATCTCAGAACAAATCAACGAAACGGAGAAGTAAAAATAAGAACCGTATTATTTTTCGTCTTGATCCTCTCGTTAGCCGGCTGCCGGACAGAAAGCCAGTCCGAATTAATAACCGTCGATACCTTCTGCAACCCCGTGGATCTAAGCTATCGCTTCAGTCTTGGTGAACCGTCGAGAAGGGAGGCGGCCGATCCATCAGTTATATGGTATAAGGACAGGTTCTATCTGTTCGCCTCGAAATCCGGCGGTTACTGGCATTCCGAAGATTTGCCTGCATGGACGTTCGTTGAGACAACTCAGATTCCTGTGGAAGAGTATGCTCCTACTGCGGTTGTGCTGGGCGACACGATGTATTTCCTTGCCTCATCAAATGAAAAGAGCACTATATATAAAAGCGGCGATCCGCTCAGCGGGAATTGGAGCGTTGCTGTGGAGGAGTTGGAAATTCCGGTTTGGGACCCCGCTTTCTTCCTGGATGACGATGACCGGCTGTACTTTTACTGGGGATGCTCGAATGTAAACCCCATTTATGGAGTGGAGTTGGACTATAAAAATAATTTCTCCTTCCATGGGAAACCTAAAGAATTAATCCATGCCCGACCTGATCGGCACGGGTGGGAAGTGCCGGGCGATTATAACACCCTAAAAACTCAAAGTCCATGGATCGAAGGTGCATGGATGAATAAATACGACGGTCGATACTATTTACAATATTCCGGCCCGGGGACCGAATTTAAAAGTTACTCCGACGGAGTATATATATCAGATAGTCCACTCGGACCCTTTACCATGCAGGCACATAACCCATTTGCCTATAAGCCGGAGGGTTATGCGGCCGGGGCCGGGCATGGAAGTACTTTTTCCGACAGTTATGGGAATGTATGGCATATGGGAACTATTACCATTTCTCAGAAACATATATTCGAGCGCAGGCTGGGGTTGTATCCGACTTTTTTTGACGAGGATGGTACTCTATACTCCATTACAAAATATGGGGACTATCCATTGATCATACCTCAGACTAAAATAAGCAGTTTCGATGACATCTTTCCGGGTTGGATGCTCCTCTCCTACGGGAAAAATGCGGATGTATCATCGTCGATCGACGCTTTTCCCCCGGAGCATATGACGGATGAGAATATCAGAACCTATTGGGCATCTGAAAGCGGTAGTCCCGATGAATATGCAGTCATCGATTTAGGAAAAACATACGATGTGTATGCTGTGCAGATTAATTTTGCGGAGCACAATACGGAGATATTCGGAAGAGAAAAGAACCTGTTCCACAGGTATACGATCGGGTATTCCGATGATGGGGTCGGTTGGAATATGCTTATAGATAAATCAAAGAATACGTCCGATAATTCACATGACTATATACAACTGGCGAAGAAGGTCACGTGCAGATACCTAAGGATTAACAACATAGAAGTCCCCGATGGACATTTCGCCTTAAGCGGATTCAGGGTCTTTGGCAAAGGTGATGGAGAAAAACCCGAAAAGGTCATGAATCTCGCGGCACATAGAGACCCCGGCAATAGGAGAACCGTTCGACTTTCATGGGATAAATCTGAGAATGCAATCGGGTACAATATCAGTTTCGGCATCTCGGAACATATGTTATATAACAATTATCTGGTCTATGACGACACCGCGCTGACGATCAACAGTTTGCATGCCGATCGAAAATATTATTTTTCCATTGAGTCGTTTAATGAAAATGGGATATCAGCCGGCGCTTCATTAATATCGATTGAATAATCCCGGATCCGGCTGTTCCTGAGGATCCGTCGGACTTATTTTTACCGTTTTATAAACTGCGAGAAGCATTGTTACTCACCGCGGAATCCGGTTATCGCATGGATATCTGCCAGTCTGTTTTCTGCATCTTTTGCTTCACCGAGCCGTACATTCATTCACAGCCGTATGTTTTTATTCGTCTCACGAATCGAAAGCCTCTATCGTATGAAAACCTCACTATCCTTTTTTGTTTGTGTATTTCTGTACCTGTTTACCAACGCCTTATCGGCTCAGTCAGTAACGAGCGAGAAGGATTCCATATATTCCGATGCTCTGCAGGAGCTGCGGTATTTAAATATAAAAATCCCGGATAGTTACATTCCCGGATCCGCGGAGAAATATACCGCAATATATATGGTAGACGGTGAATGGAACACTGAAAACATGGCCTTCATTCATCGTTTTGCGAGGAATGAAGGCTTCCTCCCCCATGCCGTCCTGGTGGGAATTACCAATATGTATATACAAAATATTAACCAGAGAGATAGGGATTTCCTCCCCGCAAACAATGCCGAGACATTTCTCGATTTTCTGGAAAACGAACTGATACCTTATGTGGAATCGAACTACCCCGTGAGTAATGACAGGATCCTATTCGGTCATTCATACGGCGGTACGTTCAGTATGTATACCTTGTTGACGCGTCCGCATCTTTTTGAATCCTACATATCGAGCGACCCACCCTTCCTTTGGAACGAGCGGTATCTCGTGAAACTGGCCGAAGAAACTTTTAAAAAACAAACGGATCTGAATAAAACGCTCTGGATAGCCGGTATCGAAGGGACGTACAGTAATATGGGAATCGATCAGATGGAGGCGGTACTTGAGGCGAAGGCGCCGGAGAACCTGCATTGGAAAAGTGTTGCTTATCCGAATGAAACTCATAACAGCGTCCGTTTAAAAGGTATCTACGACGGATTGAAGTTTATCTATGACGGCTACAATGCACGGCTCCAATTTCATCCGCGTGACGGAATAATACTTCAGGATGAACCGATTGTACTATATACATTCGCGGACAATCCGGCGGCTGTTCGATACACTACCGACGGTACACTTCCCGATGTTTCCTCAAAAATAATCGAGCAGGTTATCGGTTTGTCCGACGCGGCTTCGGTAACAATGCGATACCTGACCGCGCGCGGTGCGTATGATAAGATAGTGAAAGGGCATTTTGAGATTGGAGAATTCCTCCCGGCGTCTGTAAAGCCGGAGGGTGTTCAGCAGGGTATTTGGAATTATGCATACTATGAAGGTGAATGGGATAGCCTCCCCGATTTCGAATCGATGAATCCAGTATCGCGGGGGATTGTGGAAGTCGATTTCAATCTTCGTATGTTCCCGAGATCTGAGAATTTTGCCTGTCTTATCGAGGGATATATTGAAATACTGGACGAGGGATATCACGTGTTTATCGTCGATTCGGATGACGGTTCAAAGTTTTATATCGACGGCAAGCTCCTGATAGATCATGACGGTCTCCACGGAAAAGGAGACGCAAAATCGTATATTATTCCTCTGAGAAAAGGATTTTATCCGATTCGCCTTGAATACTTTCAGCGGGGGCAGGATTACGGGCTCGATCTTTTATATGTACCACCGACCGTAACCGAACCGAGAGCGTTATCGATACCGGAGGAAATCCGATACGGGAGAAGCATCGGCTCGTAAATCTATTCTCGTATCATATACCTGACATCAATAGTAATGTACGCGACGAGGACGGTATCTCCGGTAGCTTACTGTTCAGGCGATAGATTCTCGAGGTCGAGAATAAATTCGTGAGTTTCATAAAATTCCTCGGCGACTACTTGTACTATTGCGATTTCGATAGAAGACTCATAGGACGTGTTCCTGTCGAGGATCTGCGTGAGGTGGAATAACGAGATTGTCCATCGTCCGCACATGGCATGTACGCTATCAATGAGAAATTTCTTGACATAGTCCAAAATATAAGGTAAATATAAATCGAATAATTCCCTCGTTTCGTAAACGTCTCAAATTGTAAGGACAACTCCTATGGACTCATTTCCCACTATATTGATCTACTTTCTCCTGAGCGCTGGAGCGACTGCATGCGGTATTTTCTACTGGATGGCGATCGAGAATATGCAGCCACAGGAGGTAAAATCGAGCACGCGACGGAAATTGGCGCACGTATTTCTGCTTTCGCTTATATTCACTCCATTTGGCGCTTGGATTATTTCTAACATAGTCAAATATCACGGCAGTTTCCGCCAACTTAGGGATGCCGCCGAATGACCGGGAGAAATTTTAATATGCTACCTGTAAAGCGGATGTTAATCCATTCACTCCTTGTTCTTCTCATCCTCGCGGGTTGTACCATTAACGGGCCGGATGATCCTCGAGTACCGCCAGTCGGTGACTATCTTCCGCTCTCGATAGGGAATTCATGGACCTACGAGTATCAATTCTTCGATCAGGCAGGCGGTATTCATTGGACCCATTTACAGGCCATCAGCAGGTGGACTATAATCGATAGCTTGACGTTCGGTGAATATACCGAATATCACGTCCATCGAATTGACTCCGGAACAGTGAAAATTTCCAGGTCGCCATTCGGAGAACAACCTGAGTCGCCCGTAGCCGATACAAGCTTGTTTAGTGTGATAGAGGATCGAAATCACTTTACGAGCATATTTCCTAGTCCCGGCTTGAAATGGGAACTGCAACGTTTCGATTACCCCTCGCTCGGGGATACAATCACACATTCTTCCGGAACGGAATCGAACCCGAATATCCAGAAATATATAAGGAACCTCGGACTCGTCCACGCCTACCAATATACCGGAGGTTCAAATCTCTACACAACATACACCTACCAACTCATAGATCATAGTGTCTCAACGCCCTTTCTACGAAATCACAAAAGATAGTATGTAATACGTCCGTACGGACATGCATAATTTATAGCCCTCCGGCTCGGTCAGTAGTTTGTTCAATAAGATGAAACATTGGTGTCCAAAATAATTTTAGACTATGAGAACATAGTGGAATATATCATTGGAAAAGGTATAACTTTATGATACACAAACTATGGGTCCAGTATGATTTAT
>CAZBUK010000148.1:0-5872 GCA_964495085.1 uncultured Ignavibacteriales bacterium | reverse complement strand
CGGTTCCCACCGTCAGACGCGACTGGCGACTGGCCCGCGCATGGCTGAGCAGAGAGCTGCATCAACATTTCGGAATTTGATGATCTGTTTTGAAGCGGAATACTGCGTTAACCGTTATGGAAGCTTGCCTCCGGATCCCGAATGAAAACGCAGACGAAAAAGGAGTGACAATCAGATCGCTTCGGTAATTCATCAGATACCAGAACCCGAACACACACAATTATATTATGACGTCGGATCGTTGGACTAAAATACAGACTCTCTTCGAAGCGGTCGCGGACCTCGCCGATTCCGAACGCGAAGCATATCTGCACGAACGCTGCGCCGATGATCCCGATCTTTACGAGGAGGTGATTTCGCTGCTCAAGTCCGACCGGAACGTCCATAAGCTTCTCCATGGACTCGCCATCGACGTCGTCGGCTGGACTTATGAGCAACAGTACATCGGCAAACGCATCGGTCCGTACCGCATTTTAAGGCACATCGGTTCCGGCGGTATGAGCTACGTCTTCCTCGCCGAACGCGAAGACGGGCAGTTTCGGCAGCGAGTAGCGCTCAAACTGATAAAGCGGGGGATGGAATCGGAGCACATCATCAGGCGGTTCCGCAGCGAGCGGCAGATACTCTCGCAGCTCGATCATCCGAATATAGCCCGACTGTTTGACGGCGGGATCACCGACGACGGGGTCCCCTACTTTACGATGGACTATGTCGACGGGATTCCGCTCGACCGGTACTGCGATACACACCGTCTCTCCGTAGAAGAACGCCTGAAATTGTTCCGGATTATCTGCGGTGCCGTCCATTACGCGCACGGTAATCTGGTCGTCCACCGCGATCTCAAACCCGGAAATATTTTCGTGACGGGCGACGGCACGCCGAAGCTGCTCGACTTCGGCATCGCAAAATTGCTCGGCGACGGCGAGGACACCATGCCCGTCACGCGTACGGGCATTCGTGTGATGACGCCCGAGTATGCGTCCCCCGAACAGGTACAACAGCGGCCGATAACGACCGCAGCAGATGTCTACTCCCTCGGCATCATCCTCTACGAACTGCTCACCGGACACCGGCCGTACAGACTGACAGGCAGCTCCCCCGCAGAGTTGGAAAGGATTGTCTGCACGGTGCAGCCCGACAGGCCGAGTTCTATCGTTTCTCTGCTCTTCCCGCCCGACGGCCTCGACGACAGGGAGGCGCTGACTCCCGAAACGCTGGCGGCCCTCCGTAATACGACCGTTCAGCGGCTGCGAAAAAAACTCCGTGGCGACCTCGATACTATCTGCCTCACCGCTTTGCGCAAGGAACCCGAGCGGAGATACCGATCGCCGGACCAACTCATGCAGGATCTCCAGCGGTATGCATCGGGATTGCCGGTCGACGCCCGCCGGGATACCGCATCGTACAGATTACAGAAATTCGTTAAACGGCACAGACGCAGCGTCGCCGTTTCGGGGGTTGTCGTTCTGATGCTTGTCTCCCTGAGCGCATTTTATACGATGCGCCTTGCCGAGGAACGCGACAGGGCGCAGCTCGAAGCGGTAAAAGCGGAACAGATATCCGCTTTTCTTCGCGGTTTATTCGAGATATCCGATCCTTCGGACGCACGGGGGGAATCGGTGACTGCACGCGAACTCCTCGAACGCGGAGCCCAACGTGTCAGAGCCGAACTAGCGGATCAACCTGAAATCCGGGCGACCATGATGGACGTCATCGGGACTGTCTACCATGCTCTCGGTCTGTACTCCGAAGCGAACACAATGCTGCAGGAAGCGCTCTCCACGCGAACATCGATACACGGCGACCGACACCCGCTCGTTGCGACCACGCTCAACAATCTCGCGCGTACGTACCAGGAACTCGGCGACTTCGCGGCTGCGGAAGAGATGTTCACGAACGCGCTGGAGATACAGCGTTCTTATTACCGCGGGGAGCACGAGGACATCGCGGTGAGCACAAACAACCTGGCCGAGCTCCGGCGGATGCAGGGAAATATCGAGACTGCAGAAGGGTTATTTCTCGAAACGCTTTCGATGTACCGATCGCTCTACGGCGACCGGCATCCCGGTACGGCGAACGCTCTTCACAGCATCGCGGTCATTCAGAACGATCGCGGAGATTACGAGCATGCCGAAGAAAACTATCGCACGGCGCTCGATGTCCTTAAAAATTTATACGGGGAGTATCATCCGGATATCGGCAACGTACTGACGAATCTCGCTTCCCTGTACCGTCATATAGGCGATTATGCCGCCGCGGAGCCGTTATATCTTGAGGCCCTCGAGGTGCGCAAGAAAGTACTCGATGCGGACCATCCGGATCTTGCATATACGTACAACCACATGGGAAGATTATACCAGTCTACCGGAAGCTACGCCGCTGCCGAACAAGCGTTTCTGGAAGGTCTCCGAATTCGCGAGAAAACGTTTGGAAAGCACCACCAGGTCACGACGGCGAGTTTAAGCGCGTTGGCAAACCTGTATGAGGTGACGGAGAATTACGCCCGGTCGGAGTCGTTGTATGTCGATACCTATGGGATCATGCTCGAGGTATGGGGGGAGGATCATCCTTATATCGGTGCGGCGCTGAACAACATCGGACGCGTGCAGCATGCATTGGGAAAGCTCGACTCCGCCGAGAGGTATCTCAGGCAGAGCGTAGCGCATCAGCGTAAGGCCCTGCCCGAAGGTCATGTGAATATCAGCCGTTCGCTCCTGAGTCTGGGATTGCTGCTGAACGATACCGGCAGAGCATCCGTAGCGGAAGGATATCTGCGCGAGACACTTGAAATCCGCGAGAAGAGTCTCCCCGAAGGGCATCAGATGATCGAAGCCGCCCGCATCGCGCTCGGCATTGCATGCATGAGGTCCGGAAACATAGTGGAAGCCGAATCGCTTTTATCTTTGGCCTATGACTCGCTTCATTCACGATTCGGTGAAGATCACAGGGATACACAACGTGCAGCGGATGGACTTGCTGAGCTCCGAAGCATATCGAAGTAACACTGCCACAGTACCGGATTCGGGACACTGATGATTACGGCAATTTCCGGAACAAATTCCCCCTGAAGATATATGAACGCCACGAGGGGATCGGTCAGAGTAATTCAACCCGTGTCTACCGAAGCCGGACTCTTACCCGTGAGTCGAATCGACCCGGCGAATTATTATTCTCCGCAGTTTTCTGCACTGTTTACAGACACTTCTATAATTCCGGTAAAAATCTTTCGAATCGCAGGTACCGCAATGTCGGCAGCGATGTCCGTTCCGGTATAATCGCTTGGTATGCGTCGAACGCCCGTATCTCCTCAGCCGCATATAGTGCTTCCAGCAAAGTTTCTTTGCGGCGATGGGATTTTTGCACGACCGGACGGCACAGACTTTATGCGTCATTCGATGTACCACTCTTGCTGATGATTCATATTGAACTCTCCGCCTGCAGGCTGTCCGCAAGCTCAAGGAGCGAGTCCAATGCTTCACCCGATACTCCATGATTTCCGTAACCGCCGTTCTTATTCGGCAGCGAACCCAGCTTCGTAACTTCGCCGATTACGATCAACGCAGGGTGAGCGGTTCGCACGTCGCCGGCCGCTCCGGCGATCGTATCCAGCGTACCGGATAGTATCCTTTCATCCATGTACGTGCCTCCGAAAATCACCGATACCGGAGTTTGGCCGTCCCGTCCATGCTTGATCAGTGTGCGTACGATAGATCCGATCGCCTTCAATCCCATATAGACGACGATAGTATCGATGGCGGCGATCGCGTGCCAGTCGGGCTGCCGCTCCGATTCGCCGCATCCGTGTCCGGTAACGAACACAACGTTCGAGGATATCCCGCGATAGGTCAGCGGAATGCCGAGGGAGGTCGGGATCCCGGTCCCCGATGTAATTCCCGGGATTATCCGCGGCTGGATGCCCGCTCGCCGCAGTGCCGCAATTTCCTCCCCGCCCCTCCCGAATATGCACGGATCGCCCCCTTTCAACCGGACGACCGTTTTACCTTCCCGCGCCTTCGCAACGACAATATCGTTGATTTCCTCCTGGCCCATGCAATGCATCCCGGCGCGCTTACCCGCGAAGATTCTCTCCGCAGATGGGGGTGCGGAATCAACGAGCTCCCCGGATACCAGCGCGTCGTACACGACCGCATCGCACTGCCGAAGCGCACGCAATCCTTTGACAGATATCAGCTCCGGGTCGCCCGGACCCGCGCCGACGATATATACTTCTCCGGGCATTACGGTCTTCCTATCCGTTCCAACTCGGCGTGAACGATTTTTTCGAATGCTGTTTTACGTGAATCGTAGTCGGGATACTCCCGAAGGACTTCCGGTCGAATCGCGCCGACCTTCTCCAGGACCTCAGGATATCCTTCATTAAACTCTGCTGCGATTTTATTGCGGATGATCTTCCCGAGCGTCGGACTTCTTCCGTTCGTGGAGACTGCAACTTTAAGATCGCCCGCCGTAAACACAGCTCCGAGATAAAAACCGCACAGTTCGGGAACGTCCGCTATATTAACCGGTATCCGATGTTCGCCGGCATCGCGATGAATGCGTTCCTGAACATCGCGGTCATCCGTAGCTCCGATGACCAGGTAATATCCTGCGACGTCTCCATCGCGGTATTCACGTTCGATATGAGTCACCTTTCCGAGTGTACGCTGTGACTTGATCTTATCGGTAATTTCAGGCGCGATGACGGTAACTTTGACGTCGCACGCGAGCAGTCCGTCTATCTTCTGCTCCGCAACGGGTCCTCCGCCCACAACGAGCGCCGGCTTACCGGCTATGGAGAAAAATACAGGATACAGTTTGTTCATTGTGGATCGCTCCTCAATATTCCCCTGACGAATAGCTCTTTCCGGACGAGCTTTATCGATTCATCCAACCCGTTGAGCTCTGTGTTCATGATCAGTTCGGGATTCTTAGGAATTTCGTACGGCGAGGAAATTCCCGTAAAATTTTCGATATCACCGTTCATCGCACGTTTGTAGAGTCCTTTCGGGTCGCGTTTCTTCGCAGTTTCGATATTGCAGTCGACGTGCACCTCTATGAATCCCCCGCCGGGTATCAGACTCCTCGCAAATTCCCGGTCCGCGGCGAACGGGGAGATGAACGTACACAGAACGATCGTGCCATGATCGAAAAATAATCCGGCGGTCTCGGCGACGCGGCGGATATTCTCGCTCCGGTCGCGATCGCTGAACCCGAGATCCCCGCAGAGACCATGTCTGAGATGATCTCCGTCGAGCAGCGCTGTCTGACAACCGGCATCGAATAGTACTCTCTCCAATCCGCGGGCGATGGCGCTCTTGCCGGAAGCGGAAATGCCCGTAAACCACACGACCGCAGCCCGATGTCCGTTCCTGTCTTCGCGGATTTCTCTTGGTATATTGCTGCTCTGGCGGAAAACGTTCGGGGATTTTCGTGTTTCGCAGTTTATTCCCGGATTTTTTACCGCTGCGGGATTCCGGATCATACCCGCACCGACCGTCGCGTTCGTGGCCGGATCGATCACGATGAAGCTCCCCGTCCCGCGATTGACGCGATACGAATCGAAGAATATCGGCTGCGACGTTTCAAACCGCACCTTGCCGATATCGTTCAATGCGAGTTCGTCCTTTTCCTCCCGGTGGAGCGTATCCACGTTCAGACGGTAGATAATATCGCGCGCGTATGCTCTGGCCGTCCTCGTCGTCTGCATGAGCAGGTATTCCCGGTGCGGCTGCATGGGAACGGCATGCATCCAGCAGACGACCGCATCGAACGACGTTGCTACGTGCGGAACGTTCCTGCTCCTCACAATCATGTCGCCGCGCCCAACATCGATATCGTCTTCGATCGTCAGGACGACCGAATCGCCTGCCGA
>CAZBUK010000147.1:0-5876 GCA_964495085.1 uncultured Ignavibacteriales bacterium | reverse complement strand
TCTTTACGGATAGCATGCGTCTCGGGACGATAGAAACCGATATCGTATAACTCACCCAGATAGGTTCCTTCAGGCAACCGCGTTTTTGCAAATATCTCCGACCACTTAGCCCATTTGGTCTCGCGCTCGGAAGTCAATTCAGCGGAGGATCCGGGTTTAGCGCCGACCGGCCAGGTAAACTTCGTTCCGATGACCGCGCCGATACCGACCTGTGAAGCAAAATCCTCACCGGTACCGGTCAATTCGACATGATCGCCGAAGTAAGGCGTCGACGAACCCATCAATGCCTTCAATGTTCGACCCTTATGCCGCACCTGCCATGAACTCGTCGGATCCGATGCGACACCTTGCGTCATATACGGCATATTAAAGAAACTATATGCTGTTCCGCATGGACATATTTCGATGAGAGCGTCGGGAACCAGCTCTAGAGCCGTATCGTATATAACTTTAAAGAAATCTGCCATAGCTTCGACCGACTCTTCGGGTCGTTCATGATTATGGACCGGGTTATAACACGGCGGTGCTCCGTTCAGATGCTGACCGTCGATCTTCAAACCCTGATATCCCCACGTTTTCATGAATGTGATAACCTGGTCCCTGGTATAGTCCTGAACCGGCTTATACGCAGGGCAGAAATAGTACGAATTCCACCAACTGATATCGACCGGTTTTCCGTCTTTATCCAATAATAGATATTCAGGATTCGTTCTGTAGACTCGTGCGCTCGGATGAACGGCAAGGGGCGCCCACCATAACTTGGAGCGAAGTCCCTGATTGTGTATATGTTGGACGAAGCGTTGCATATCCCTTTCGCCGCGGGGATATTTTCGACGATCCAACTGCCAATCGCCGACGTTGTTCTGCCAGCCGTCGTCGAGCACAGCCCAGTGATAGCCGAGTTCCCTTACCTTGGGGAGGGTTCCGTATACCTGCTCCATCGTAAAATTCCGTTCGTAACCCCATGCACACCACTGGGTTTCGTATGCGTCGGCCGGTTGTTCGAGCCTGATCGGTATTCCTCTACGAATCATAAAGTCCCTATACGTCACAAGCATCCCGAAATAATCGCTCTTATGGACGGAAACGAAGGTATCGTAGGTCGTGAGCGACTCTCCAGGCTCGAGAATCTGTTCCTTTTCAAGCATGACACCGAGCAACGCCGCGTCCGCATCCGGCATCGTCACGGGGATGGAGACTAACTTTGCCGTAGTTTCCACGTGCCCAACAGCGATACCGGCATCCGGGCGCCATACATCGCTCACGGGCGTACCGCCGCCGTAATCGGAATTGTTCATCCCCATATAATTCTTCTGGTCGAATCCCTCATTGACAGGGAGAACCCAATCCGCTCTTCTGCTGGTCGACTCGCTCTGATACGACCAGAAGGAATTACCGTATGACGCAGGTGTCGTATTGCGGATCGAATACCTGTTGTTTGTCCAGGAACCGACTGTGATGGAGTTTTCACCGGTATTGGTATAACGGACGCGGTACACGGCAAATGCGGGAAAGTCGTCGTAGAGGGTAACGGTCAATTCTTTCGTGAGAGAGTGTCCGTGACCTAATATGGTATACATCGTTCCCGTACCGATTCCTTCATTCACATCTTCCGAGCGATGACCCGCATACTGAAAATCCTCGATTGTGGATCCGTCCGCAATAATATATTCGGAAGGGAGATAATCCCCGATGAGGATGGAATTCCCGAAGCGAGCGGTCACGCGGCTGTGCAGGTTTTTATCGAATTCGATCCTGATATTTTTTCCGTCGATCCGTACGACCGAATCGGACGGCGTGCAGGAATACAAGATAAGCAATGGAAGGAGAAGAGCCGTCACACAGATAATCATATACTTGTTTATTCTATTCATATGCATCTCCTTAAGTGGAGGAATTACTGAATCCGGGACAACATATTTTCAGTATCGGGAACCTTTGATATTGTTTCGGAATTCGTGCTTAGGATTTTCAACCCGAATTAAGTTCGCAATTTTTAATCTTGCGTAATATGGGTTTCTAACACATTCTTTAAGATTCTCGAATAAATTCCCGTCGTCCGGTAAAATTCCGTAACCTGATCGGATGTCAAGCCGGATGCGGCAGGAGAATATTCATCGCAGCAACATCATCGATCGCGATTCGGTAAACCCTTTCGTCGATAATCGGCAATAATATATCCCGCTTGCGAGACCTTGGGCATTGAAAGAGATGTCGTACATTCCCGCGCTTTGTAATTCATCGACCAGTACGCGTATTTTCTGTCCAAGAGAGTTATATATTTTTAGCTTTACATTTTCCTCCGCTTCAAGTCGATATCGAATCGTCGTAACCGGATTGAACGGATTCGGGTAATTCCCGAGAAGCCGGTTGGATTCCGGTATAAGAACGCCATCGCCGCCGACGGATGTAGCTGTCCCGAAGAGTCGGAACTCCAATCCCGGTCCATATCCCTCGTCGCTCAGCTCATCTTCAACGATCACGGTATGCAGCACATGGTTAAATCCCGTTCCACTCTCCCAAACACCGGCGTTCGCAAGACGTATGGAATACTCCGGCCTGCCGTACAATCGTTCGGTCGGATCGGGGAAATGTAAGAGCACATCATAGGTACCGGAGGGAATGGAAGCCGGTACGCCGATCGACGCCGCTATACGGACGGTATCGCCACCGAGCCAGAACCTCGGATCCTCGGGCAACTCGGTATAGTATATCGTTCCGTCGCTGTTACTCCTGAGCAACAGTTCAAATCCGCGCGGGTTATACGGCGCCGCCCATCCGTGGTTTGTAATATCGATCTCCGCGAGAAATGAGGAATTCCGTTTGACGGAATCGCTGTACCTTCCCTCGATAAGTGCAAAGCGATATCCGAGGCGGCGCTGCACTTCGTTCATGCAACCGTCGGTAACCCAGCTACCGAGCGTGCCGCTGAAATAGTCCCTGTTCAGATAGGACCACCGCATCTGTTCGAGTTCTACCAACGCCGTGGGGCATTTATATCGCTCGCCCTCACGCACGCTGCAGGTTTCGCCTCCCATCGGCACGAACCTTGTGTCAAGATTCAGATAATTCTTTTCATAGATCGCCGATATCCGGTATGTTCCGACGTCGGTCGGACTGGCAAGAAAACAATCGTTATGATGGCCGGTCCGTGCGATATCCGAATAATCGTATGCCTGTTCCGGTACCAATGCGTCCTGGGTAGTATAGATGGACATCTTATCGCTTGGATAGCGCAGCTGCGTCATTCTTTCCGGCGGCAGCACCTCGAGAAGTTTGGAAAGGACGGCGCGTTTATTCGAGAGCGAAGTCAGATTATTCGATGAGGCGTGCCATTCTCCCCACGCGCCGATGAAACCTGCCTGCAGGACTGCGATCACATCGTAGTTTTCTTCGAGCAGCGGCTTTAACTGATCGAGATGCCGCTCGACGATTGCCAGCGGCGCATCGGGCTCGGTTTCGTTCTTGCTGTAACGGAATCGCAGTATCGCTTTAACGCCCGCTTCCCGAAGAACGTTGAAATCCGCCTGCATCAGGTCAAGTATCGCCTCGCTCAAATCCTGGTCTCTGAATTCGGGAAGGTAATACAACCGGATTATAAGCGAGTAATTAAGGTTTCGAACATTCGATTGAAGATCCGACAGAGTTAACGGATTACTTCCCAATCTCCCTTCCCGATAGCGGTAGAAGCCTCGCTCGGGATTTGCGAAGTTCGCATCGCTGTCTTCATACGTGATATGGGTCAGATCGTTATCCCGGACATCGGCAGAGAGAATCGCTCCGGACATCAGAAAACAAGCGATAAATACATACGGGTATCGCGACATCAAACCACCTCATATATGCTTAAAAATAATATCCCGCAGAGGACACAGAACAATGATAGCAACTATGTCCATGCTCTGTGTCCGCTGCGGTTTCGAATTACATATAGCTACAACGATATCAGGATTCTCAGAGGACAAATGTCCTTATTTCATCAGAACCATCTTCTTCGTTTGAACCGTCTCAGAAGTCTGCAGCGTGTAGAAGTAGATACCGCTCGGCAGGTTTCCAGCATCGAAGTTCACGGCATGACGTCCGGCGATGAGATCGCGATCGATCAGCCATGCAACTTCCTGACCGAGAATATTGTATACCGTCAACGATACATGCTCAGTCTGCGCCAGCGAGAATTCAATCACCGTGGAGGGATTGAACGGATTCGGATAGTTCTGGTTCAGGGTGAAATCGCGCGGAATCGGCAGATCGTCCCGTACACTGGTAGGTAAATAGTTTATATCGAGGAGATAACCCTGCCGACCGGGGAGTGCCCACTGTTCCTCCCACCATTCGTTGTCCTTCTCCGTCGCGCCGGAAGCCACCATAACCGCGATCACATCGTGCGGCTCGTACCCCGGCAGATTCTGAGGATTGAACAGAATGGATTTCGGAACGGCACATTCCGCCTTGTTGTACTCATCGTTCCATGCAACCTTTATACCCTTCGTCATATCGCCGCGCCATTGCTCCCAAGACCATTGATTCCCTTCTTGCGTATGCTCCCACATTAAAGTCTCGTACCCTGTTTCGTCCATGAACGTAGTATCGAACGGGAACAGGCGAAATCGCAAATCGTACCCATTGAGCCACCATCCCCACGTGATTCCGGTCGTATCCTGAAAATCTGCCTCCAGTTTGGGGTCTATTGATACGAACAGCTCGATCCGTTGATTCCCCAGATACATTTCGGTCTCCGTGAACAGCCGGCGAACGTCCGCCAGCGGATTCATGTCCACCCGGAAGTACACATAGTTCTCGTCTTCCTGGAAGTAGAAATCGGATATGTCCGCGTCGATGAAATACGTCGGATTTGTGTCGGCATTCCAGGATGCCGGCGCCGTCGACGCGCCTTCCTGGAACGTCAGTATCGGCGGATTCGGCGGAACGTCGATCTGCGATTCAGCCGGCCAGTCGTCGAAATTTCCGTCGACCGTGACTAAACCGTCGTCATCCGATACCGGCAGATACTCGATATCGAGGAGATAACCCTGACGGCCGGGGAGTGCCCACTGTTCCTCCCACCATTCGTTGTCCTTCTCCGTCGCGCCGGAAGCCACCATAACCGCGATCACATCGTGCGGCTCGTACCCCGGCAGATTCTGAGGATTGAACAGAATGGATTTCGGAACGGCACATTCCGCCTTGTTGTACTCATCGTTCCATGCAACCTTTATACCCTTCGTCATATCGCCGCGCCATTGCTCCCAAGACCATTGATTCCCTTCTTGCGTATGCTCCCACATTAAAGTCTCGTACCCTGTTTCGTCCATGAACGTAGTATCGAACGGGAACAGGCGAAATCGCAAATCGTACCCATTGAGCCACCATCCCCACGTGATTCCGGTCGTATCCTGAAAATCTGCCTCCAGTTTGGGGTCTATTGATACGAACAGCTCGATCCGTTGATTCCCCAGATACATTTCGGTCTCCGTGAACAGCCGGCGAACGTCCGCCAGCGGATTCATGTCCACCCGGAAGTACACATAGTTCTCGTCTTCCTGGAAGTAGAAATCGGATATGTCCGCGTCGATGAAATACGTCGGATTTGTGTCGGCATTCCAGGATGCCGGCGCCGTCGACGCGCCTTCCTGGAACGTCAGTATCGGCGGATTCGGCGGAACGTCGATCTGCGATTCAGCCGGCCAGTCGTCGAAATTTCCGTCGATTACCACCTGTGCCTGCGCCGGCAGAATCAGGAAACCGAGGAGCATAACCGCCAGCAGCCGTAACAAAGTTAGAAATTTCATAATACCTCCTTATGAAAGTGGAGTTTTACCGTGTGTAATTGTACTTCCGAGTTGATTAATACAGATTTTAAATAATTACTGTTCTCC
>CAZBUK010000146.1:0-5939 GCA_964495085.1 uncultured Ignavibacteriales bacterium | reverse complement strand
AGTTATACCTTTTCCAATGCAATATTCCACTATGTTCACTTAGTCTATAATTATTATGGACACCAATAGTGAGTAATAATAAATTCCCCTTACTGCAAAGCAAAACTTGAACGCATTGAAATATTATCTTTGGCTGGCGTTGCTGCTGGTTGCCGTGTTCTGCAACGATTTTGATCTGCGGGCGCAACAGATCCGGATCGACCGTATCGAAATGCTGCCCGATATTCCCGCTCCGTATCTGATGCGCGACTGGAAGGAAGTCGCCCTGAATTACGACGCATTCGTCTACGACTTCTCCAAAACCGGTGACCATCTTCCGCTGATACGGTGGGGAGGAGCGGGTGTGAATTATCCCGACGAACAAACATTCGGTTTGCATACGGTGGTAGGGACGACCGCACCCGGATCGTCGGAGGCGATAAACGTGCTTCCGTCGATTATCGGCGCTACGCTTGCGGGATTGGATAAATCGGATCAGGACGGTATCGATTGGGTACGCAAGAGCCGCGAATTCTTCAACAGACGTCCCGAAGAAAATGTCTATCTCAACCACCCGGCTGCGGCAAGCGGGAGCGATTGGTGGTACGATACTATGCCGAACGTCTTTTTCTATCAGTTATACGATCTATACCGGAATACCGATGCCTATCCGGAACAATTAGTGTCGGTCGCGGATCAATGGCTCGCCGCGGTCAGGAAAATGGGTGGCGGCATGACTCCCTGGGCGAGACCGAATATGAATTACCGCGGATGGTACCTCGCATCAATGATGCCGAACGGAAGCGGTGTGAGGCAACCCGAGGCTGCGGGAGCGATAGCCTGGTTGCTCTATCATGCATACAACGAAACGGGCGAAGATAAATACCGCATCGGCGCCGAATGGGCGATGGAATTTCTGAATGCACGGCCCTCCAATCCCTCGTATGAGCTTCAGCTTCCGTACGGCGTGTACACCGCCGCCCGGATGAATGCCGAACTCGGTACGGATTACGATACGGAAAGACTGATGAACTGGTGCTTCGATGTCGGTTCGCTCAGAAACTGGGGAATGATCACCGGCAATTGGGGAGGATATAGTGTCGGCGGTTTGATCGGCGAGGTGAACGGATTCAACGACTATGCCTTTCTCATGAATACCGTTCAGCATATGGCCGCATTGGTCCCGATGGTCCGGTACGACGACCGGTTCGCCCGGGCAGTTGGTAAATGGGCGCTCCATGCGGCTCAGGCGGCACGATTGTTTTATCCGGCGCACCTTCCCTCCGACCATCAGGATAATTTTTCCTGGTCCGGGAACTACGATCCGGGTTCCGTTATCGGGTATGAAGCGCTCAGGCAGTCGAAATCCGGAAGAAGTCCGTATGCAACGGGGGATGCAATCGACGGGGGATGGGGTCAGACGAATCTCGCACTATACGGATCCTCTCATGCGGGATATCTCGCCGGCATCGTAGATACAACCGATGTACCAATGATCTTAAAACTCGATCTGAGAGCGACCGATTTCTTTTCTTCCGGTGCATATCCCACGTACCTCCTCTACAATCCTTATGAGGAGAGCAAAGAGGTACTTATAGACATCGGCAGCACATCATCCGACCTTTACGATATGGTATCGAAAGAATTCGCGGCGGTCGGGGTTGACGGAGAAGTTCCTCTCACTGTTCCTTCCGATGAAGCGATCGTCATTGTCGTCGTTCCCTCCGGAGGCGTGGTTACCTATGAGTACGATAAGATGCTCGTCGACGGAATCGTCGTCGATTACCGGAGCGGTAATCAGTCCGGGAATTACCCGCCGAGGATAAAAGCCCTGGCCGCCGACCGGTTTCTGGTAAAGACGGACGGAACTGCATTTATTTATTGCACCGCCGTGGACCGTGACGATGAAATGATCGCATATTCATGGAGCGCCGAGCCGGGGTCTATCACCGGAAACGGCGCTCAAGCGACGTTCCACGCACCGGCAACGCCCGGCGAAACGCGAATCGTCTGTCTCGTCGATGACGGTCGCGGCGGCACCGCTGCAGATACGATCTATGTCTCCATCGTAACCGAAATTCCCGTCGATCCGGTTATCCACAGGATAACTGCTTCTCCGAGAAAAATCGATATAGGCACGTCTTCCGAAATCTTCTGTGAAGCGGAAGATCCGGAAGGCAATGAGCTAACGTTCGCATGGATCGCACTCCATGGAATAATAGAGGGCGTGGGCAACGCGGTTGTCTGGTTCGCGCCCGACGAGCCGGGAAACTTTCTTCTTACATGCATCGTGGAGAACGGTACGGGGGGAGTAGCGATCGACAGCATTCTGCTCCCGGTTCGTGATTCCGCCGCATCGCAGAGCGGGGAGCTCAGAGCTTTCTACGAGTTCTCAGGAGACGCTTCCGATGCAAGCGGAAACGGGCATCATGGTACCGTATCGGGGGCGATACCGGTCAGCGACCGGAACGGAGTCGACCAGGGAGCTTACTCATTCGACGGCGTGAACGATTATATCCGGATCGAAAATTCTCCTTTGCTCAATTTTACGTCGGGGATTACCGTGGGCATGTGGTTGAAGATCGGCCAGTTTTTCGATCGGGAGGCCCATCCCATCTCACATGGAAGCTGGGAAAACCGTTGGAAGATTTCGATCACGAACGGCCGGTTCCGGTGGACCGTAAAAACATCGGAGGGAATCAAGGATATCGATTCCGAGCTGGAGGCGGAACCCGATACCTATTACCACCTGGCGGCGACCTATGACGGCGCCGATATCGAAATCTATATTGACGGAGAATTGAACACATTCGGGTTATTCTCAGGGAAGCTTCTGCAGACATCGCTGGATTTGATGATCGGACAGGTTCTGCCGGACAATGCGAATTATAATTTCAGAGGCGTGATCGACGAGTTGCGTATATACGATTATGCCCTTGCGAGTGATGCTGTATACGAACTTTACTCATTCGGAACGTCGGTCGACCGGGGAAATCCCGCAGGACAACCCGATGTCTATCTGCTTCATCAGAATTATCCTAATCCCTTCAATCCCGTAACGACGATTCGATTCGGAATGCCGCATCCGTCGAGTGTGCGGCTTATCGTATACGATCTGCTGGGCCGTAACGTGGCGGAAATTCTGGACGCCGATTTGACCGCGGGCGAACATTCGGTCGAATGGCACGCGGATGGATTGCCGAGCGGGATTTACTTCTATACACTCGTCAGCGGGTCCTTCAGTTCAACCCGCCGGCTCATCCTGATCAGGTAATGCCTTGATTTTTCTCGGACCTCGCACTTTCACGAACTATACCCTCTTACTGCTGCAAGGCATCCTTCTTCTCATCATCCCGCTGAGCGCCCTCCGGTCGGGATCCGATGGTTCACTATCACGCCGGTTCGAAGGAGGTTACGGCCAAATCGAGATCGGCGGTCCGTATGTCGGAGCAGAATTTCATCACAGTTTACCGTTCCCTTCGAGAATTAGCTTCTACTATCCCGTTGCCAACAGCATCGACCTGAGCAGCGATTACTGGCATCGAGGCGAGCAGTCGCATCCCTTTACCGCGATGCTTTCGATCGACGGAAAGAGCGAAATGATCGGGAGAGCTCCTGCGCCGTATACATGGACGCCGTATATGGCGGTGTTCGATCTTGAGGGAGAGGGTTACACCGGATCGGTTTCCTACCAGTTTACCGAAACGCTCCCCCTCATGATTATGCAATTGGAGGTACGGAACACCGGACCGGAAAAACGGACCTTCTCTCTGTTTCTCCAACTCGAAATGCTTCTCCGGACGAGCCATTCATTTCGTTTACTGAACAATGCAAAGGTTAAGTCGACCGAGGCGGGGGACGGTTATCTGGCTTATTTCGACGATGTGGATGCCGATTCAACTGTTATTTTCCTGCAGAACCGGGGCGGCGGTCCGGTCAAGTGGAACTCCGGCGAGCGGACAGAAACTGATCTACCCGATTTGCCCCGCACGTTGTCTCCGAAAGCAGGATTCGTATACGAAGCGGATCTCGAGCCGGGCGATACCCTCAGTGTAATTTTACTGATCGGCTCCTGCAGGGTCGATGAGATCGGAGAAACGGCTGAACGATCGAGGCATTCATGGAAGCATCACATGGACGAGTATGAACGACGGATCCGGGGCTATATCGATTCGCACGGACGAGTATCTCCGGTCGATGAATCTATTTCTCATATGCTCAACTGGTCGAAGGCGATGCTGTTGACGAACAGGAATTATCTGAGGGGAGAATATGTGCCGATGCCTTGTCCCGCCGAGTACAACTTCTATTTTACGCATGATGTATTGCTGACGGATCTCGGCGTTGTACATTTCGATCCGGCCCGCGTCCGGAGCGACTTACTGTTTCTGATTTCGCTGACCGGCCGGGATTCGGTTCTCGCCCATGCTTACTATTGGAAGGACGGGCGGTACGTAACCGAGTATGCAGGTTCCGATAATTGGAACCATCTCTGGTTCATCCAACTTTCGGCCGCATACCTGAAACACAGCGGAGATACGGAAACGCTCTCGATGCTTCTGCCGGTGCTGGAGAAAAGCATGAAAATCGTATCGGTTAATCTGCGGGACGGACTTATGTATTCAGTTCAGCCCGATTGGTGGGATATCGGCGAAACATACGGCGCGCGTTCATATCTCACCATACTGACGATCAGAGCGCTCCGGGCCTATGCATATATTCGGGTGCGGCTCGGTGTTTCAGGCGACCACGTTCGATCCGGTCTCATGCTCGCAGAGGAGCTCCAAAGCGCTCTCAACGAAAAACTGTGGGATGGTGAACGGCGATATCTGATGAATATGATAGATCATGAAACCTTCGATCCGCATTATTATTCCGGTTCTCTGCTCGCAGCCGCATTCGATCTGCTCGACGCCGGGAGGAAACAGGAGCTTCTCAAAACGGCACGCAGGGAGCTGCTTGATCCATTGATAGGAATCCGAAATGCGATGCCCGCCGATTTTCATGAGTTGACCGAAATGTACGGATTCAAGGAGGGGGAAGTGGGAGCGCCGTACCTTTATGCAAACGGCGGTGTCTGGTCGCATGGAACTGCATGGTATATCCTCGGCCTGATCTCGGCGGGCGAAATAGACGATGCGTACGACGCCCTCACGAAATATATGACCGTCGACGGTGTGGCCGGAAGTCCCGGAGGACAGCCGGCCCTCTATGAATACCGGAACGCCGACGAGCATTCCATTCTGTACGGCAGAATCGACAAACCGACGTTCCTTTGGGCCGGAGGATGGTTCACGCATGCGCTATACCGGCTCATCGGCACCAGGGATAACGTCTGGAACATCTCATTCGCGGCTGGGCTCCCTTCAGGTTCTCCCGCTGTCGGCTATGATGTATTTCTACATGGAGCACGTACAGCTATCATTTATAGCGGAGAGGGAAAATTCTTCAAATCGATACGTTTCGACGGAGAACGTGTTTTTTCGGCAGTCCCCGCAGATCCCATATCCGAAATCTCATTCGAACGAGGTATCCCCGAGCATCCATACCTGGCAGGTATCGAGGCGATACTTCAGGATGTACAGTATGATGCAATCGCCCGCACGATGCAAATCCGGATAGCGGCCGTCGGAGGGACGTATGTGCGTGCAGACTTCATCTCGCCCACGGGGTCGATGGCGATTCGTGCGCCGGGTATGCCCGAGACGGTGGTAGCGGGAGAGGAAGTAGAGAAAAATGTTTTTTCGTATTCGGTCCCAGTTTACATGAGTGACGATACTGTCGTGTTTGAAATTGAATTCCGGTGAGGATCGATAGCATGGAAAACAATCGCCAGGGGAACGGTCCGTAATGGAAAATCTCGAGCTGAATAAAATCACTGAACGATTCAAATGCTATTCAAGCTCATTGGTGTCCAAAATAATTATTGACGAAGTGAACATAATGGAGTATTGCATTGG
>CAZBUK010000145.1:0-5981 GCA_964495085.1 uncultured Ignavibacteriales bacterium | reverse complement strand
TTACAGAAAGCCCACGAGAAAGGAATCGTCCACAGGGATTTAAAACCGGCGAATATTTTTATCACAACTGATGATCAGATTAAAATCATCGACTTTGGATTGGCAAGAGTGGCGGAACGATCGCTGCTCACCAAATCCAGCACCACACTCGGCACTGTTCCTTATATGTCGCCTGAACAGGCACAAGGTGGAAAGGTCGATCATCGGACAGACATCTGGTCGCTCGGGGTGGTGTTGTATGAGATGATAACGGGTCAGCGGCCGTTCAAGAGCGAATATGAAACGGCGCTTGTGTATTCTATAATCAACGAAGATCCCGCTCCCGTCACTGGACTACGATCCGGTATACCTATTACACTTGAAAACATTATTCTGAAATGTCTGGAGAAAGATCCACAGGATAGATATCAACACGCTGATGAAATAATCGTAGACTTACGGAGATCCGCAAATGAAATGTCATCAGGAGTTCTTACGATGACTCCCTCTGCAAGATATGCTGATAAGGTTATCACACCAGATGAGCACTCGAATATAATAAGAATTAAACCCCTAATTTATGGTATCTCAATACTATTAATAGTAGTGATCGCGGGGTATTTGTATTTTAATTTTTCGGGACAAACGATTACAACCGGTGAAATCAGATCCATTGCCATACTTCCGCTTGCGAATCTTTCAGGTGATCTCGAGCAGGAATACTTTGCCGATGGAATGACCGATGCATTGATTGCCAATTTAGCACAAATCAAGGATTTGCGGGTGATATCCCGTACTTCGGTGATGCCATACAAAGGAACACAGAAATCATTACCACAAATTGGTAGTGAGCTTAATGTAGAGGGTATCATTGAAGGATCTGTATTTAGATCTCTGGATCGAGTCCGCATAACGGTACAATTGATTGAGGTAGCTTCGGAGCGCCATCTTTGGGCAAAAAGTTTCGAACTCGATTTAATCAATGTGCTTGCTTTGCAGCGTGAAGTAACACGTGAAATTGCTCGTGAAATCCAAATAACCCTAACTCCGGAACAGAATATTCGTTTTGAATCGGCTCCTTCAGTAAGCCCTCAAGCGTATGAAGCTTACCTTAAAGGCCGCTATTACTGGAATCGCCGGACCGAGGATGGATTGACAAGAGCGGTTGAATATTTCCAGGAAGCAGTTGCCCATGACCCAACTTATGCACCTGCGTATGCAGGATTGGCTGATTGTTATGTTTTGTTGCCATACTTTGGAAGCAGGGAGACACCAAAAGAAGCTTTCCCGAAAGCTAAAGCTGCAGCTCAGAAAGCGATAGAACTTGACAACGAGTTGGCAGAAGCTCATGCATCCCATGCTTTTGTTCTACATCGTTTTGATTGGGATTTTGTAGGAGCGGAAGAAAAATTCAAACACTCGATTTCACTTAATCCAAATTATGCCACCGCACGTTACTGGTATTTTGAATTTCTCGCTATGATGGGGCGACACGAGGAGGCACTTGCAGAAGCTGCACGTGCACGAGAACTCGATCCGCTATCGCTCATTCTCAACGCAGCTATAGCGTGGATCTACCATTTTGTAGGAGAGTTTGACCTAGCGATCCGACAATTGGAACAGACACTTGAGTTGGATCCTAACTTTCCCCGTGCGCGATGGGCGCTCGCTTTGGCATATGAACAAAAAGGGTGGTATCAACAAGCAATTATTGAACATCAGAAAGCTATCGAACTATCTAACGGAACTCCAATGTATATTGCTTCCCTCGGATACACATATGCGGTTTTGGGTGAACGGCACGAGGTTGAGAAAGTGTTAGGTGAATTAGAAAGCATTTCCTTACAAAGCTACGTTCCATCCTATCACCTAGCCGCCATCTACGCTGGTCTGGGAGAGAATGAAAAGACATTTATATATTTGGAAAAGGCGATTCAGGAACGCTCAAGCTGGTTAGTCTTTCTAAATAAGGACCATCGATTTAACTCACTGCGAACAGATCCAAAATTTCAAGATATTTTACAACGGATAAATTTTGGATAGGGGTAAGACTCAAGAAGATGTGAAATTAAAATTAAGTTAGTATTGATCGAATTTCATTGGTATTATTCATTATAAAACAAAACTAATGCTGACGGTATCATAATGATCGGTAAAACCATCTCACATTATAAAATACTCGAGAAACTAGGTGAGGGAGGTATGGGCGTTGTCTACAAAGCCCACGATACAAAACTCGACCGCACCGTTGCGCTCAAGTTCCTCTCCCGATATCCCGGACAGGATGAATCCGATCGTCAGCGGTTTCTCCAGGAAGCGAGAGCCGCATCGTCGCTCGATCATGCTCACATATGCAGCATATATTCGATTGAGGAATCAGCCGACGGCGATATCTTCATCGTTATGGCCTTCTATGAGGGCGTGCCGTTAAAAACACGAATTGAAAGTAGTACGCTCCCCCTTCGGGACGTCGTGAACTATGCAATTCAGATTTCTTCGGGACTTCATAAGGCACATGAAACAGGGATCGTTCATCGCGATCTGAAACCCGCGAATATATTTATCACGCAAGATGACCAGATTAAGATAATCGACTTCGGTCTCGCAAAAGCTGTAAGAGGGACTCAATTAACTAAAACCGGAATCACACTCGGGACAGTGCCGTATATGTCGCCAGAACAAAGCTCAGGGGATAGAACTCGATCACCGTACGGGAAATCGATTGTTTTTAATTCGGACCGCAACGGGGATTTGAACATCTGGTTGTTTTCCATGGAAGACGCCTCATACCGGCAGCTCACCAGAGGCCCCGGAGGAGATTATCAGCCAAATTGGTCACCGGACGGAAGGCGCATACTTTTCGACCGACTGAGATCATCCGGAGGAAATATCTGGGTGGTAGGGGGATTGTCTCAAACGAATTGATTTTTCGTATGAATAATCTTTCAGGCTTAGTGGTTGTTGACAAGCACCCCATTGGCTCTGACGGATGTTTTCGATTTTTTGTGGAAAGTTTGTCCTTCGCTCCCATGGTGAGAAAGTTTGGCGTTGTGTGAATCATCGTCGCTCAGTTTGAACTGAGAAACCAGACTGTGGAGCCTGTCCGTGAGCCGGTTCAGATCTTCCGCTGCACGGGCAACCTGTTCGGTACCGCTGGCGGTCTGCTGGCTTACGGTGCTGATCGCTTCGATATTTTTCGAGATCTGCTCGCTTGCACTTGACTGCTGTTCGCTTGCAGCCGCTATCTGGGTGATCATATCCGTCACCTTCTGGACCTTATCGACGATCTCCGAGAGCGATTGTCCGGCTTTGTCTGCAAGCTCGATACCCTCGTCGACTTTCCGGGTTCCTTCTTCCATAGAACTGACCGCACCGCCGGTATCGCGCTGAATCTTCTTGATCATATCTGCGATTTCCTTGTTCGCATTGGTAGTTCTCTCGGCGAGTTTCCGCACCTCGTCGGCGACGACCGCAAATCCACGTCCCTGTTCTCCGGCGCGCGCGGCTTCGATAGCCGCATTCAACGCAAGAAGGTTGGTCTGGTCCGCGATATCGTCGATAACGTTGATAATTTCACCGATCTGATTGCTCGATTCGCCAAGTTCGTTAACCGTAGAGGCCGATGCACGCACGACTTCGGCGATTTTACGCATTCCCTGGATTGTCGCTTCGACAACTTTGGAACCGTCCAGAGCGATATCTCTTGCATTCTTTGCGTTAACGGTCGTGTCCGATGCGTTCTTTGAGTTCTCGAGTATGGTCTTCGTCATCTCTTCGATCGCGCTTGCCACCTCGCCGGCCTGGGAGGTCTGTTCCTGTGCTCCCGCAGCCATCTCCTCGGTACTCGAGGAAATCTCGGCGCTCGAGCTTGCGACAGCCGATGAGGCTTCCTGTACATGTCCGACGGTATCGCGCAGGTCGACCACCATTTTACTGAATGCCTTCGCCAGCTCGCCGATCTCGTCCTTGGAATTTACTTCTATGCTATTGCGTAAATCCCTTTCGGCGACTAATATAGCGAGATCTTTTAATTTCTGAATCGGCCTGGAAATTCTATTGGCAAAGATAGAACCGATAATAATTGTTAAACTGCCAGCCACCACCGAAATAATGATAATTAATGTTGCCATCCCCGATGCAGCCTCGGAGGTAAATTCATCTGTGTAGCTGCCGGCGACCAGAATAAGGTCGAGAGGTTTATAATATGAAAAAACGGCAATTTTCTCTCTCTCCGTTGTCTCGCCCTGGTTCTTCCAGTAATAGTATACCACTCCGGTTTCACCGGGCCGCAGATTTTTCGAGATGTTTATGATTTGTTGTGTAAATTGGTGCTGGCCTATATTCGTACCTTTAATCAAGGGATGCATTACTAAGAGTCCCTCGGTATTCATCCCGTATATATAGCCGGTCTCTCCGAGTTTCGTTCCGATTAAAACCTTTTCGAGCTCTTCTACACGATCTTCGCTATGATGAATCTCGGCGAGATTGTAGGCAAGTTAGGCAACGGGTAATAGATCGACTTCCACGATTGCTGCCATTTCCGACACAGCCTGTCTGTATGAAAAGATCCCTGCAAGTAAAAGCGAAACCAAAACAAAAGAGCTTGTCAGCAGTATCAGCTTCGTCATGACGTTTAATTTGATGTTCTTCATGTTATTATTCCTTTGATGCGTTAGATCTGTGTATCGTTGAATCGTTATCAGGTGTACAGTTCAGAATTAAAAAGTTAAGTACTGGATCTGTAGAAGTATCTGGTTTGAAGCGAAGCTGCGATAGTTTTCGCTGCCTGCAACAGGTTGGTTGTTATACACCCGCTCAAAGAGGATTTTAATGTTCGCTCCATGTCCTGCGAGAAAATAGTTGAGACCCCCTCCGAATCTTTCTTCGGACCTGAGTTTGTTGCTTATCGTATCCGACATCCCCTTTTCTCCGACTATTAGTTTATAATGATTATAGCAATTGGTGTGCCATTTTATTTTGCAGTATGATGGACCGATATAATTCATTGACAGATAGAGAGTTAGCTTCACATTTTCAGAAAATTGATAAAGGCGGAGATTTCTCCCTGGTGGGCTAATATTAGTCCGATGAACTGGCATAGTACATTTTATTAAAACAGATTCATCCGGTTTGTTAAACCCACCAAAATACTGTCGATATCTATAATCCACCGACCAACAGATACGATCTCCGGAATCGTTTTCTTATTCAAAAATAAAATGCTTTGACCGTTTTAGCCCTCATACAATGCCGGATTTAATAGATCCGTTGCCGGATCTTAATTCTTTGGTTATCGCCGAAAGCGAATACGTAATGCTTTCAAGCCTGTGCTCACTTCAATCGATACCACCATGTAAGAGCCGTATCATTCTATTGAGACTCATTATCTCCAGATGTGAGATTTTAAGCTTGACATATCCCGGGTCAAATCGTATATTTCGCGATTAAGGGAGGATTCATATGCACGAATTAAATCAGCAACCTGCCGACGATCATATCCGGTGGATCGTTGAAAGCCGGAAGAGAGCAGAAAAGAAAATGAGGAATTTTCGACGAGCGAATACTCAGACCATTATCATCGGACTGCTCGCAAGTGCGTTTGCTACTGTTCTCGCCGGATATACAGCGGCGTCTAATTCTCCGATTCTCACGTGGAGATGGACATGCGCGATCGTGGCGGTCTTTACCCTCTGCGCGACCATTTCGACGGGCATTCAGAAGCAGCTCGATATCTCAGGGAACTTATCGAAGGTTTCAGGTTGCCTCGGCCGGCTCAACGCGCTGGATCTTTCCGTTCGACTCGGCCTTCGCTCAAAGGATGAAATTGCAAAAGAATGTCAGGAGCTCGCCCTCCAGTATCCTGAGTATATCGGATAACGATATGCTTGTCGGTACCTCTCTTAATCGTCGGTAGTGTCCTAACCTGACACCATCGGTATAAGGAATCATCTCGTGTGCCGCTACAGATTGCGGCCTAGTCATTTTATCCCACCAAAAGATAA
>CAZBUK010000144.1:0-6046 GCA_964495085.1 uncultured Ignavibacteriales bacterium | reverse complement strand
ATAATAGTAAACCATCACGCTACCCGCCAGTTACGAGCCCCATTTCAGGGGGCTTGTGGTTTTACGATAGCGAGACCGTTTACGGTCTCGAAAGTTATGAAACGGAATTGCAATCTCTGTATCGCGTGACGGTAAACCGTCACGCTATCGAACGGCTACAAGCCCCCATTCAGGGGGCTTGTGGTTTTACGATAGCGAGACCGTTTACGGTCTCGTGAGAGTGTCGCCCTGGGATATAATGATCCATGGATTTACAGAAATCGGGTTTTTTAGCGAGTGAGACGGTATTTTCGATTTCAGGGTATGGAACCCTGTGATGATCAACCGGAGAGCTTGACTTTTAAAATTTTTTAATTCATATTGGAAGCACTTCCAATCAATCGCCGGTACATTTTCATTCATATACCAACAAGTCCAAAAAATGCCGGTTACTATATACGATATCGCGGATAAAGCACAGGTTGGCGTTGGAACCGTTTCACGCGTATTAAACAATCATCCGAATGTCTCCCCGAAGACACGCGAACGGGTTCTGAAAGTTGCACACGACCTCAACTACCAGCCGCATGCCTACGCACAGGGTCTTGCCAGAAGAAAATCCAATACGCTCGCAGCCATCATCCCGTTCTTCACGAACTATTTCTTCATAGAAGTGCTCCAGGGTATACAGGATAAAATTCACTCGCTCGGCTACGATCTCATGTTGTACGGTTTGAATGAAAACAATCCGGAGCAATTCGAGACGTATCTCCTCCGCGCGGCTCAAAAGGGAAGAGCCGACGGTATCATGCTGTTCTCACTCCGCCTTCCGGAAAATTTCGCGCTCAAGTTCAAGCATATCAATCAACCGATCATGCTCGTCGACGGTTATCATTCCGATTTCGATTCGATCACCGTCGACAATAAGGCGGGCGCGTATGCCGCTACGAAGCATCTCATCTCGCTCGGACATACGAGGATAGGCATGATAAACGCCAACCCGATCTCGCCGCCGGCGCAGCAGCGGTACGAGGGCTACCGGACCGCTCTCATGGAATGCGGACTGCCGACCGACAATAAATACGTCAAATGGAGCAGGATCATGAAGTACGACGGCTTCAGCAGGGAAGCGGGATATATATCGATGGTGGAGATGCTGGAGCTTGGAGAGCTGAGACCGACCGCGGTCTTCGTATCGAGCGACGTCCAGGCGATCGGCGCGATCAGCGCTTTAAGGGATCACGAACTGTCAGTTCCCGACGATATCGCCGTCGTCGGCTATGACGATATCGAGCTCGCGAAACATTTCGGCATGACCACCGTCAGCCAGCCGATGTACGAGATGGGCGTTCTTGCAGTCGGCAGAATGCTCGACCGGATGTCGAACAGAGGCGGATCGGTTACCCATACGGCATTTACACCGAAGCTGATCATCAGGGAAACGTGCGGATTCCAAAAGAAAGCAATTGTTGTGGATTAACAAACGCGTAAGGAGATCTATGAGGTTTCGGATGCGTACATTCCTTCATCTCTTATCAATCGCAGGCGTCCTTACTGTAGCTTCGACGCAGCTCTTCGGTCAGGTCGGAAAAATCGAGGGGCGGGTTCTCAACCAGCAGACGCGACAGCCGGTTCCCGGCACAAACGTCCTCATCGAAGGGACGACCGTCGGCGCGGCGGCCGACCTGGACGGAAGATTCCTCATGATGAACGTCCGCCCCGGAACCTATACCGTACGCGCCTCCGCGATCGGTTACCAGACGGTCGTCATGCAGGACGTGAGGGTGAGCATCGACCTCACGACAGAACTCAGATTCGAATTGCCGGAAACGGTGCTCGATCTTGGCGAGGATGTAGTGGTCATCGCAGAACGGCCTGCCGTGCAGCGTGATCTCACAGCGACTACCGCGATAGTGACCGGCGAGATGATTCAGGCGCTTCCGGTTACGGAATTTACACAAGTGCTCAATCTCCAGGCGGGCTTCGTCGACGGCCATCTCCGGGGAGGCCGCTCGGGAGAAGTCGCCTACTGGATCGACGGCATGCCGATAACCGACGTATTCGACGGAGGACTCGTTGTGGAGGTAGGGCCACAAACAATCCAGGAGATGCAACTCGTCAGCGGCGCATTCAACGCAGAGTACGGACAGGCTATGTCCGGGGTCGTCAATATCGTAACCCGCGATGGAACCAATCAGCTTAAGGGGAGCGTCACCTCCTACCTCGGGGACTATGCGAGCAGGGACGACGGAATCTTCCGGGGCCTGACGAATCCCAATCCACGAAATATCAGAAACATCGAAGGAACGTTCAGCGGTCCGGTCGTCCGGGATAAACTCTTCTTCGATACCTACGTCCGGCACGTTTACTTCAACGGATGGCAGTATGGAAGACGTATCTTCAACCCGTCGAATATAACCAACAACAGACCCGTCAGCCAGGAGGACTGGATCATCTCCGTCAATCCCCTCGTCGGGCTCGGAGACAGCTCGTATGTCTCGATGAATCCTTCCGAAAAGAATTACGCACAGGCGAAGCTCACCCTCAGAGCAAGCCCCACGCTCAGACTCAGCGGCAGTTTTATATACGACAAGGTATGGTATAAGGATTTCGATTTTGCATACCTGTACAATCCGGACGGCGATCTCAACCGGTATCGTACCGGATATACATTTATCGGCAATGTCAACCATACGCTCTCCAATAAAACTTTCTATACGCTGGGGTTCTCTTATTTTTATAAGGACTACAGGCACTACGTATATAAGGATCCCGCGGATCCGAGGTACGTCCATGAACAGCTCGTCAACCAGCAGCCGTCCTTCAGCTTCAAAACGGGAGGGATGAAACTGCAACACTTCAATCGGAATACGGGCAGCTATGTCGGCAAGATGGACGTGACTTCACAGGTCACCCGATCGCATCAGATAAAAACGGGAGTGGAATTCAGATATCACAAGTTATTCTTCAACGATATAAATCTGATACTCGACCTCGACGACTTCAGGAGGGATCCGATCGATGACGGGAATCCCTTCATAAAAACAGTGATCCCCTCTCCCGCGACTCCGGCGCGAAATACCTATGTCAGGAACCCGATCGAATTATCCTGGTATATCCAGGACAAGATGGAATTCGAGGATATGGTCGTCAACATCGGCGTCAGGTTCGATTACTTTCATCCGGACGGAAAAATCCTGAACGACCAGACGGTACATGGAACTTCCACGATCAACGATCCGAACATTTTCGAACCGCTCAACCCCATCCATGCCGCCGATCCGTTCGAAGTCAGAAACCAATACTGGTATAAAGATGCATCGCCGAAATGGCAATTCAGTCCGCGCCTCGGCGTCGCCTTCCCGATTACCGACAGAGGCAAGCTGCATTTTTCATACGGTCACTTCTTCCAGATCCCGAATTTCGAATTTCTCTATCAGAATCCCGACTTTAAGGTCGGAACCGGAACGGGAAACGTGGGGTTGGTCGGGAATTCGGATCTGAAGCCCGAACAGACAATCAGCGGAGAAATCGGACTTCAACAGGAGGTGATGCACGGAATAGCCGTCGAGATCACCGGTTACTTCCGCGACATACGCAACCTGGCCGGAACCAGGGCGGACGAGATCACGTTGTTCGGAGGATCCGGGAAGTACAGTCAGTATGTCAACAGCGACTTCGGCTTCGTGCGGGGCGTCATCATCCGGGTCAACCGGCAATTTATCGGAGGTATTGCGGGAACCGTCGACTATACCTATCAGATTGCAAAGGGAAATGCATCGGAGCCCGCGGCAATACGGAACTTTCTGCTCGGCGGAATTCAGCCCGAGGAGCAGCTTATCCCGCTCAATTGGGATCAGACGCACACATTTAACGTAACGATGACCTACGCTTCAAAGGGGGCATGGGGAGGAAGCGTTATTATGCGATACGGCTCGGGATTGCCCTTCACGCCGCGGCAGACGGATAATATCGCCCGGTTGCTGCTGAACAGCGAACGAAGGCCGACTTTCTTTAACCTCGATATGAATCTCTATAAGGATTTCAATTTGAAATTCATGCGGATATCCGCGTGGGCAAGGATCATCAATCTGTTCGATATCCGGAACCAGGTGAATGTATACAACGATTCCGGGCGTGCGGATTTTACGATCGACGAGATTATAGCCCGAAATACCAATCCGACGCAGGTTATCAATACTATTGCCGAATATTATCAGAATCCGACCTATTATTCGGAGCCGAGACGGATCGAGATCGGTTTGACTATCGGTTTCTAAAGGAGAGTTCTCATGAGACATCTTTGTATATGCGCGGCGCTGCTCTTCATCTTCGATATGCTCGGTCAGCAGCCGGTCGTCGCCCAACCTCCGCGCGAAGTGGACGGAAGTACCGCCGACCGGATTCACCGCCGCGTCGGTGTGCACAGAGGCAACCAAGTAAGAACGGTCTTCGGGAACTGGGGAGTCGTCGCCCAGCCTTCCGATCAGGGACCGATGGGAGCCTGGCGGCATGATTACGACGGGTATGTCGGCGACGTGAGCATCATTGTCGGCGCGGAAGTTCTGATCCCGAAAGACGGTGGTATCGTCGATACGGTTCAGCATGTCGTGGTTACCCCGGTAAACCGTCCGGGTCCGGGTCTCCCCGCCCCGCCGGGGGGCGGCGCTCCATGGACGTTCGAACCGATCCCCGGTTTTTTCAATCAGCTCCTCAACGAACCCGGCAAAGGTGTGGCAATGAGCCATCAGCCCGAGACCTGGCCGCATAACTGGCCCGACCAGCCGACATGGATCGATTCCGCCGGGAACGCGGAATGGAACGGATATTTCGGACGCGGCATCATCCAGGCGGATCAGGAAAGCTATTTCTGGTTCAGCGATCAACCCGATCGCGAGTTGTTCGTGAATCATGGATTTACTCCCGACTCGCTCAATCCGAACAGGAGGGGAATGGGGTTGAACGTAAGAGTGCGGGGATTGCAGTGGGCGAATCTTCTCGCCGAAGACAACATCTTCTGGCTGTACGATATCATGAACGAGGGAACGACCGATTATCGCAGGACGGTTTTCGGAATTCTGATCGGTACGTGGGTCGGCGGCGGTCAAAGCGTCTCGGGAGATTGGGAGGACGATGTGTCCTTCTTCGATATTGAAGAGGACATTACCTATAGCTGGAATTTTCAATTCCGCGAGCCGAGAGCGAATCCGAGATGGGTCGGTCCGGTCGGAATCGTAGGTTACGCTTTTCTCGAAAGTCCCGGTAATCCGTTCGATGGAATCGACAACGATGGCAACAGCGTACAGCCGGGCAGCCCGGTATTCACGGCGGACGATTTCGGCACCGGCCCCGTCGAACAACGAAATTTCCCGCGCACCCTCCACCGGACACAGCCGGGACCCAACGTTAATTTCCCCGATAATAGAATCGTGCTTATCACCGAAGAACGGGTATGGTCGGATTTGTACCAGGTCAATCAACTCTGGTACCGGCGGGATGTCGTTCACCTGGATACGTTGCTGCAGAGCGATACCGATACCGTTACGGTTTTTTCGCTCGGAAGGCCGTACGCGATCTATCATGGGAAATCGCTCGTCGAGACCGCGAATAACGGATTCGACGACAACCTCAATGGATTGGTCGATGAAAATTACCAGCTCCATTATGAACAAATAAGACTTTCTCCCCAGGGGGAAGTACTCTTCCGAAGATTGCGGCCGGTTGCGTACGCAAATTATTTTACGGGGGCCGGCGTCGACGACCCGCTCATCGACGAACGACGCGACGACGGTATAGATAACGACGGCGACTGGAATCCTCTTCTCGACGACGTCGGAGAGGACGGCGTCCCCGGCACCGGTGCTCCCGGTGAAGGCGACGGGATCCCCACCCCGGGCGAGCCGAACTTCGATCAGACCGACGTCAACGAATCGGACCAGATAGGATTGACGAGCTTTGAATATTTCGTCCCGGCAGACGCACTCGATCTTCGCAACAATCCGAACATTTGGCTCAGGATGAGGCCGGGATATTTCGCTGTACCCCGATCTTTCAGATATAATCCGGA
>CAZBUK010000143.1:0-6154 GCA_964495085.1 uncultured Ignavibacteriales bacterium | reverse complement strand
TGATTCCCGCCCCACAAAACGGTGCGGGAATCAAAACGCACACCATCGTCTCCACACCACAACCCCGACGATTTTGGCTTGGTGGACCAGAATCATTAAAAATTCTTTAGACTTTAGTTTGGACAGATTTGAGTTTTATTAATTCTTCACTGAATCCGGTATCTTCCATACCGAATATATTCTGCCGCCGGATCATTCAATCGATGCACGGGGGTGTTTTGTAGTTTGCTTCTCCGAATTTCACATACGACCCGCCTCTGTAGACGAAGTCCGTCACCCTGATCTCGCATGATGATTCCATCTCATAGATCGTCCTCCCCCTCTCGGTATCATCGGACCCCCAGTCCACGCTGAGCTCCTTTTCCCCGAGTCTTCCCTCGACGGGAAGGCTCACCCCGCGAGAGTCGAACCATACCCCCGTCAGCATCGAGTCGTTGACCGGTTTATAATACCCATGGGCGGAAAAAACAACGGCGTCTCCGCCGGTCTCTCTCGTATGCCGGAACGTGAGCTGCAGGAATTTTTCGTCGAGCACCCATTGCCAGTTCATTTCAAACTTCGCGGGCGATCCCATAAGTACTCCCGTACCGTGCCAGGGCTGTGCGGTGAGATCAGCAAGAAAGGGTTGAGCGGTTAATCCCGCAACGGGGAGAAACGAAAGGGCGACAATGAAGCAGCGTATTTTTTTCATACCGCTACCGGAAACTTGTGATGGATCTGGTCATCGCATTGACATATCGACATCCGGAAGGATGGCCGTATGGATTCGGGACTCTGCGAAGAGCCGGTGACAGGCAGGGATGCGGATTCAGACCGGACGGCATCGGCGCCGGAATGTTCGTCGATCCTGCGGGAAATCCTCGCGCTCTTATCGTCTCAAACTATTTATGAGAGAGAAAGGTTCCGTCGATACTCCGGATAAAATATGCTATCCGGGTAATGGATAAGTTGCTGACTGAAGGGAGTGTAATCGAATGATCTATATCTTCATGAATTGATCCTTGCGTCGGCCAGCGCCAATAGGGAAAAGAGTTCTTCATCGATATCGGATTCCGACCTGATGACGAGCATTCGGGAGATTCTCGGCATCGGGCCGGTAAGTCTGGATTTTTCCAGTCTTCCCCCGACCGGCATATCTCCCAGGTCGAGGCCAAGCCGAAGCTCCCCTTTTCTGATATTTACGGCGGCAAATTCCCGCTTTTTAGCTATCGATACGTATGTTTTTTTTGCGACGAACTCAGCCTGTCCGTCGCGTTCCAGGACAGCCTGCCGCAATCGTTCAAAGAGAGGACGAATGCTTTCCATATTGCGGAACTGACCATTCAACAGATCAGTTTCGCTTCCGTATACAGTTTTTCCGCCGTTCGCATGAATGCCCGCGAGGAGGGTTGCGTGCATGTGTCCGAAATTGTGCGAAGATTTCAGCCGCCGGACAATATCGTTCCTCGCGGATAATCCCGATTCATCGATCGCTTCGAGCCATGCCTGGAGATCTTTTCCAGTTGCAGACTGCAATCCTTCAATGAATTCTCTCTCGATTTCACCGGATGTTTTCGCCATGAGTCTTAACTGTCATCTCCACGCGCCGAGTATCAATCCGATGACTGTAAAATAGACGACGATGAATCCGCCGTTGATGAAAATGTATTTCCAGCTCTTCATTTCGAACAACGCTATGGACGCGAATATTGCCGCCGCCCATCCGAACCCTGCGAGAAATCCGGCTGTAGCACCCCATTGCAAATCGGTCTCTGCATCCCCCAGGAAGAAGGCGAGATTGTACGACATAAGGTATGCAAGGATGAAGCCGACGCCGTAGTTCATGGCGGGATTCACCTTTTTGATGTCGTCGTCCGTCAGGTTGTTTTCACGCTTCCAGGCATTATAAAAGAGAGCCGGAGAATACCAGAGTCCGCCCAGAATAAGATAAAACACGGCGCACACCAATACCGCCCAATGGTTGATTATCATATCGATCCTCCTTTGATTTTTAGACGGAATAAAAATCAGAATCGGGACCGATATTTTATAGGAAAATATTTACCCGACTATCCGACGGGAATGTAGTTGAGATATTCCCCCCGCACTTTCAGATACTCGCCGGGCGTAAATCCCGAGAATGTCTTGAAGTCCGAAATGAAGTGCGACTGATCGTAGAATCCGCAGTCGAGAGCCACCGACGTCCAGTCCACATTCTTGCGCAGGCCGATATCCTGAATCGCCTTCTGAAAGCGGACGACCTTCAGAAAATCCATCGGCGTTACGCCTACGTTATCTTTGAAGATCTTTATGATGTGTTTATGGGAGTAGCCGACTTTTTCCGAGATCTCTTTCAGGCTGATCCGTGTCGGAGTCGCGCCGATCCTGGAGATCATATACTCCACAAACGGATTCTCATACAGATTTCGTGTGTAGTGCGTCAGAAGATTCTTTTCCAGCAGGGTGAATTTTTCATCGATAGTTTTCGCCTCCTTGAGAAGCTCCCGCAGATCGAGTATCTCGTTTTTCAGTACGAGCTCCGCGTCGACCACAACGTCGGTGAGAGCGTGCATCGGTTCGGAAATGAACGGAAACGCCTTCCCTTTTTTGAACTGCATGATGATCATTTCACTCTCTTTCCCGGACGGTATGGTAATAGGCTCCGTCCGGAAGCCGGAGAACCAGACGTTTTTACACGACTGTATCTCTTTGAAGGTATGATTGTCGTAGATGTATTTCGGGTAATCGGTAAGGTCGAATATGATCTGTACGTATCCGTCGGGGAGAAACCGGTCGATCGAATGTTCGGGAGTAAAGCCCGTATAATAGTACAGACTTTCGATAAATCTATTCAGTGGGGCTGCAGGAACGCGAAGTTTTGAGATCATGGAATCTCTCGAAGAGGTATAGGAGACATTTGACTATGATTGTTAATATTTTTTCTGTCTCGGGTTATATCAGCACGATTACCTGATAACAAATTCGACTGCGGGGATTTCTTGCTTTTCGCAAAATACCCTGAACAATAGGAATTATTATGCCTTTTTTCAACACCGGACGCGCGGGATGGTACGAAGCGCACGGATCGCGGAGATATTACTTTTTTCTCTATATTTCCAAAACCTCTACATCCTTTGTGTCTTATTATCACATCGTACTTTTTTCTTTTGGCCGTCACTTCCGTAGATGCCATTATAAATTTTATTGGTATATTACTCCCGAAAGTGACAGATAAGAATTACCGATATTTTCCTAAATAGCCCGATTATTTCTTACGTCCTATAGTGATACTAGCTGGTCCATGTAGCTAATTGATTTTGTTAGAATTAACCATATCTTACAGCATAGAAAAGCAGAAGTCATATCGTGACGAATTCAAGATCGGTGATTCTTCAACAACACAACCTATTCCGAATAATAGAAATACCTCCCTTGAACCTGCATATCTTACGCTATCGAGATTGTGTAGCGGTTTGTATGTCAATCCTACGAATTAATAACCTAACGCACAAAAAGCAATAGATTTGGAGTCTGCTATGAAAGCGATTCATTCAATTCTTTTTCTTTTGCCCGCAATTTTCTTTATTTCTTGTTCGACTGTCAAGCCCCCGACAACAACCCCCGTTCCGGAGAGGACCTCGCATGTGAGCAAAACCATTGATGCGAAACCTGAACGGTCTTTAAAACGAAAAGTTGCCATCGCGCGATTTACGAACGAGACTAAATATGGGCAGGGATTCTTTTACGACCAGAATAATGATCGATTAGGCAAGCAAGCGATGGATATATTCTCCGCTAAACTCGCCTTAACAGACAAATTTATCATGCTCGAAAGGGCTGATCTTACTCATCTAACACAGGAAAAGGATATCGGTAATCTCGGTGGCTTCAATATTGCAGCAGATTATCTCATTCTCGGCTCCATATCAGAGTTCGGTCGTAAAACGACAAGCGATGTTGGTTTGTTCACTCGAAGCAAGAAGCAGACAGCTTACGCGAGAGTAAGTGTGAGGCTTGTAGATGTTCGCACCGGGCAGATTGTGTATTCAGAAGAAGGCGAAGGAGAGGCATATTCGCAATCGGAAACCGTTCTTGGAATGGGAAGCACTGCAGAATACGATGCCACATTGAATGACAAGGTGATCTCTGCTGCAATCGCTAAGCTCGTCAGCAACATTGGTGAGCGGTTACTCGACAAGCCATGGCGTTCATACCTGCTTTCGTACGAGGATGGCAAATATTTAATCGCAGGCGGTTCGATGCAAGGTATTAACGAAGGTGACACGTTTACGGTATATAAACGGGGTAACAAAGTAGTGAATCCTCAGACAAATATTGAAATCGAATTGCCTGGGAAACCGGTCGGAACTATTCGGATAGTTTCCCTTATTCCGGGAGATGTCAGCACCGAGGTCTCAATTTGCACAAAACATTCCGGGGAGTTGCCTACCACGGATTTCGGTGAATTCTACATCCAAGAAAACTAGAAGGAGAATCGTAACATGAGAGCGTTCGTCGTTATCTTTATCTTCGCATTAACGTCCTGTGGAGGTTATTCGACGGGGACAATACAAAAGTCCGAGAAAGGTTTTCTGAAATTTACGGGATCGATCGAGGGAGTTATGATCTCTGTTGACAGCGGTCCCCGATTTCCTCATGATGCCAAAAATGAATTATATGAGGTCAATCCCGGCCGTCACATAATCAAAGTCTACCGCAACGACCAAATAGTCGTAGATAGAGTCATTGTTGTTGCCAATCAAACCATTTTTGAGATCGATGTGCCATGAAAATATCACAGCTCGTCATACTACTCGCATTGGTACTGATCGGTGGTTGCACTCCATCAGGTAAAACTTTCTATTGGGGTACCTACTCTTCTACCCTTTATGAGCTGAAGAAAAGTCCGGATGAGAAAACCCTGGAAGCGCACAAAAAGAGTCTAATCCTTATCATGGAAGAATCGAATAAAAAGAAAATGCGAATTCCCCCGGGTGTATATGCAGAATACGGCTATATACTATTAAGAAGCGGTAGCGAAGTTGAAGGCCTGGCCTATCTCGATAAGGAAATTGAACTCTATCCGGAATCAATTGTATTCATTAAACGAATCAAATCCGAATATGCCAGGAGACACGAATGAAAACTACACAAAATATCTTTGTGTGGTTTCTTATCCTATATTTCGGAGGATGTGTTCCCTATGTGACGAAAGAGGAATTTGCCCCTGAAATGTATAAAGAATCCCCAATAAGTATCCTTGTTCTACCACCAATCAACGAAACGACTGCTGCGGATGCGAAGGAATATTATGCCACGACAGTTGCCGAGCCCCTTACAAACAGCGGTTACTATGTTTTTCCGATGGAAGTTGTTTATGATATTCTTCAACAGGAAGGGCTTTTTGATACCGAAACGATAATGAATATACCTCCTCAGAAATTTCGGGAGTATTTCGGTGCGGACGCCGTTTTATATGTCACTTTGCTCGAGTGGAACACAGTATACTTAGTTACTGCGGGCAGCGTTAGAGTCAGAGCAGCGTGCGAGTTGCGTTCAACTCATACGGGAGATTTAATCTGGTTTTACGATGAGGCAGTCGAAGTGAATACCACCGGAGAAAGTGGGGGTGCAAGCGGGCTTACCGGACTGCTCGTCAAAGCGGTTACCACTGCTATTAAGACAGCTACTCAGAGTTACGTACCTCTTGCGCGCGATGCCAGCACTAAGATATTTCTTGCCATGCCATATGGAAAATACCATAAAGATTTTGGTAATGACCGGAAAAAGCGAGTTGAACAAAAGAAAAATCACCCCCGGGAAGAATAACCGGATTTTATCGTAGCGATTAAAAATTATTGCTGTTCCTCCCTCCAAATAAATCTCTGCACTCGTTGCTTCTTCGCGTCTTTACTTAGTATCTTTCGGAATACTTCACAAAAATAATGCATCAATCCGCAAAGGAAAACCGAAATGAAAAAGATACACTATTACATAATTATCACCATTCTGCTCATGCTTCTCGCGGGCATGTATTCCACAGCAACGGCACAACAAGCGGATCAGGATCCCAATGAAATCGTCTCCGAGATAGAGCGTATATTTGAAGAAAGTATCCGTGCAGGCGAGCGGCTCGATATATCGGGCATCATGGAATATGTCGACGATACCCGGA
>CAZBUK010000142.1:0-6584 GCA_964495085.1 uncultured Ignavibacteriales bacterium | reverse complement strand
CACATCCTCGACCGTCAGCGTTCCGAGCTCCTCTTCAATGGCATCGATGAAGTAGGGAGTGTCGTACCACTCAGAATCCATCATATATCCGAGCCGCCGGCTCAATGTCTGTGTCCATAATTTCGAATAGCTGACCAGATAATCACGCGTCGCAACGAAATCCTCCGGAGACAGACCGTCACGTACAAGCTTATCGAGCTCATAGAGAGCAAGACGGAGAGCGAAATGCCGGTTGGTATGTTCGACGGGTCTGATCCATACGCTGAAATACTGTTGTCGGCGGGGGACGTTCGGTACCATCAGCGTGCTTCCGCCGTCCTGAATGAAGTTCTCCACGTATGAGTAGGTTCCGTAATTTAATCCGCGGAGTCCACGGAGTTCGTTCATCAGCACCCCGTTGAAGGTCCGGTGCTCGCCGAAATACGAATTCGCCACCATGAGCGCGTAAAAATCCTTGTCTGCGCGGGTCACACCGATAGGAAATCCGAAAGATATAGCGGTCGAGCGATTCGGTTTTTCGATTATCAGAAGTTCAAGATCACGGATCGGTTTCGGGCCGGGCAATACCGCTGCGTCAGGCTTGCCCGCAGGGAGGTTCGCGAGGTCCGAATCGATTTTTTCGATGAGGTTCCGATCGTAACCTCCGGCGATTCCGAACCGGATATTATCGCGTGTATAGTATTGACGGTAGAAGGCACGCATATCGTCGGGTGTAATGGATTCAAGACCCTGGACCGCACCCGCGTCGGCATGTCCGTACGGATGACCTTCATACATCCGGATCTGCATACCCCACTTCCCGAGTTCTTCGTCGTTCGTTCCGCGAAGGGTATTGCGCAGATAATTGAGCAGCAAGGTTTTATTCCTCGTGATATCCGCCTCGTCGAAACGCGGATTTAAAAGCAATCCGGAGAAAATATCGTAGAAGTCCATTATATGATCGCGGTGAACATTTCCGGTGATTACCGTGATTTCTTTATCGAATTGAACGTTGATCGATGCTGCCCAAGGATAAAGAGTCTGCTGGATCTCGCCGTAGCTGAACCGGGCCGTGCCGCCATATGCGATTGCCATCGCCGTAAGAGCGTTGAGTCCCTCTTTGCCCGCGGGATCGTTCACCGATCCGGAGTGCACCATAACCCGGAATGCGATCAACGGGTTATGCGGCAGAGGAATCTCGGTAAACCTGATCGAACGGCCGGGGGTACCGGCAACGGAATCTCCGGGAGCTATGGATAGAATGAGAAACGCGAGGATGAACGGGATTGATTTCATGGTGATACCTCCTGGGAGAGCGTTACAACGGTTCGGGTTTGCGGTACGAAATATTTTCGCGCAGTCTCCTGAATGTCTGCCGGAGTTATACGTTCGTAAAGAGCGTACATCGTATTGATCACCCGATGGTCGCCGGCGAGCTGATAATAGTGAGCTATCGTTCGGGCGGTATTGCTGGCCGTATTGAGGTTCATCGCGAAACTGTAGGTGAGATACGATTTAATCTCGTCGAGTCGTTCCTGCGATACCGGCTCGGTCTTTAATCGCTCGATCGCTGCATATATCTCCTGCTCGATAGGCTCGACATCGTCGATATTTTTGATCCGGCTCAATATGGTGAAAAGATACGGGTCGCGCCTCTCGGAATACCCGCCTGAAATAAAATCGACCCGTTGTTCCTCGTTGACGAGTTTCTGGTAGAGCGGGGCGCTGCGGGAGAAGAGGAGTTCGCCAATAATATTGAGTGCGGGCAATTCCTGATTATTCGCATCGAATGCCGGCACCTTGTAGCCGATCATCAGGTGGGGGAGTGTCGGATTTGGCCAATCGATATGCGAGCGCCATTCGCTGTCCTGAACCGGTTCGGAGGGAATCGTTACGCTGAAATTACCACGTTCCCAGTCGCCGTAATATTTTTTAGCGAGGTTCACGAAGGTATCGTGGTCCACGTCGCCGGATACGATCACGTAACAGTATTCGGGACGGTAGTACCGGTCGAAAAATTCAAGACTATACTCGTACTGATTGGGCATATCTTTGATATCTTCGAGATAGCCCATGGTCGTGTGGCCGTAGGTGTGACTGGTAAATGCGAGTTCGCGCAGAGGTTCGAACATCTGTCGTATCGGATTTGCGGAATTCATGTTATATTCGCCCAGGATGGCCCCGGCTTCGGTTCTAAAGGCTTCCACCGAATACTGCAGCCGTTGAAATCTGTCCGATTCAATATCCATGATCTGTTCCAGGGCATCGGAGCTGGCAACAATATGATACGCAGTCCAATCGTCGGTCGTAAACGCGTTGTGGTCGGCACCCAGTCTTTTCAATACCTCGTTGTACTCGTCCTGTGAATATTTTTCAGTTCCCCGGAACATCATGTGCTCGAAGAAATGAGCGAAGCCGCTCTTTCCGGGTTCGACTTCATTCCGCGAGCCCGTACGGACGACTGTATAGTAGGCGATGATACCGGGACTGTCGAACGGGACGGTAATGAGCGTTAATCCGTTCTCAAGTACGGTGCGGTTTACCGGGAAGGGGAAGATATCGTTCTGGGTACGGGCGGTGCCGGTTCCGGCAAGTACGAGCGCGATGGATATGAGACATATCCTGATAAACATAATTACCTCCATAATTGCTGAAACGGTTTGCTGTTGCGGTATGATAATAGTGAGTTGAATCGGATCGCCGGATATTCCGGTGATGTACGATGGCACTCGTCGAACAGCCGCTGCAGATTATCATATGCGGTAATATAGAAAAATCAGCGAAATCTGGCAAGTTTCAATGTCTTCAAGGTTTATGCGGATCCGGGTACTTACCGGAGTGTCGGGTGGGTGGTCAGGTAGGAATACTCAATGCGGGGGGATATCCGGCCGGTCTACAGCCGGCCGGATATGGTCCGGAATGCTTTAGCCGGAAGACAGGAGCGCTGCACCGAATATGATAAATATTATAAGGTAGAGACAGAATATGATCGCGAGCCATATCAACGTTGCCTTCGCCCAGTTAGCCTTGGAAGGAGCGGTTCCGCTGCCGAATCCCCAAACGAATAACATTATGAATCCCACAATCGGAATCGCGGTTAAGAACAGCGTTAACATCCATTCACCGAGCGACACATCTCGGCCTGTTGTGCCGAGTGATGGTTGAGGTGTTTGCATACGACCCTCCTGAGTGAGTGAAATGATGAATGTGTGTAGTGGGGGGGGATACGGCTGTTCTATTTCAGGATATGCCTATGCTCGTTCCGGGCCCAGGCCGCGACCGGTATAAAGCCCGTAATATAAAAACAAGCCGAACCGGTTGAACTTCCGGTCCGGCTTGATAGGAATTATTTCCGGATATTGGCTCCGATCGGATGCGGCATGGTCACGCTAACTCCGCACACGTAACCGGGGCGACTATAATCAGGAACATCCGCTCGTGGCGCCGCAGTTGAAACATTTATAGCAGGATCCGCTGCGTACCATGATGCTCCCGCACTCATGGCAAGAGGGTGCGTCAGCCTGCGCCTGAAAGACAGCTTTCTCCTTCTCTTCACGTTTCTTCACTTCGGTTTCCATGGAGCTCAGAGAGACCTGCATGCGCTGTCCTTCGGGGCTTCTAACGCTGCCGCCGTTATCGTAGGGAGCAGCCGCGGGCCGGTCTTCACGAGGGAGAAACTTGAGTCCGAGCCAACGGAAGATGTAGTCCGTGATGGATTTTGCGATCGGAATCTCCTTGCACGTTGTGAAGCCCGAAGGTTCGTAGCGTGCGTGTGCGAATTTATCCACCAGGACATGCAGCGGCACGCCATACTGCAGTGCAAGGGAGATGCCGGTTGCGAATGAATCCATGAGTCCCGAGATCGTAGATCCTTCCTTCGACATCGTGATGAAGATTTCGCCCGGTGTTCCGTCTTCGTACGTGCCGACGGTGATGTAGCCCTCGTGTCCCGCAATGCTGAATTTATGCGTGATGGATTGGCGTTCGTTGGGGAGCCGGCGCCGGGAAACTTTCCGCTCTTTATTTTCGGTTTCGAGCGAGGTGCTGAGCGGCTGGGTACGTTTGCAACCGTCCCGGTAAATAGCGATCGCCTTCAGACCGAGTTTCCATGCTTCCGTATATGCCTGGGTGATATCCTGTGTCGAAACCTCGTTCGGCATGTTAACCGTTTTCGATATTGCACCGCTCAGATAGGGCTGAACCGCCGCCATCATCTTGATATGCCCCATATAGTGTATGGAGCGTGTACCCTTTGCCGGCTTAAAAGCGCAATCGAACACGGTGAGATGTTCCTCGCTGATGTGGGGGGCGCCTTCTATCATGTCGTTTTTATCGATGTATTCGACTATTTTCTTTCTTTGCTCTTCGTTATAGCCGAGTTTTCTGAGAGCGAGCGGAACGGTATTGTTGACGATCTTCATGAGTCCGCCGCCGACGAGCTTTTTATATTTGACGAGTGCGATATCGGGTTCGACGCCCGTTGTGTCGCAATCCATCATAAATCCGATCGTTCCGGTGGGTGCGAGGACAGTCGCCTGCGAATTGCGGTATCCGTATTTGGCGCCGGTTTCGTACGCTTCCTTCCATACATTGACCGATTCTTCCCTGAGCTCGTTCGGTATGAAGGATCCGTCGATCTTTTCGGCATGGAGGCCGTGTTTCTTTATTACCTTGAGCATCGGTTCGCGGTTGATAACGAAGCCTTCGAACGGTCCCTTTTCTTTGGCAATCAGAGCGGATTGCCGGTATGCTTCTCCGCAGAGTATCGATGTTAACGCCGCGGCGTAAGCGCGTCCCTCATCGCTGTCATAGGGGAGTCCGCGTGCCATTAAGAGTGCGCCGAGATTCGCATAGCCGAGCCCGAGCGGTCTGAAGTCGTGTGAGTTCCGTTCGATGGCCTCCGTCGGATAGCTGGCGTTGCCGACGATAATTTCCATCGCAGTGAGTACGACGTCGATGGCGCGCTTGTATCGTTCAATGTCGAATTCCCCGTCTCCCCTTCGGAATTTCATCAGATTGAACGAAGCAAGATTGCAAGCCGAATCGTCGAGGAACATATATTCGCTGCAGGGATTGGAGGCGTTGATCGGTGCGGTGTTCGGACACGTATGCCAGTTATTGATCGTCGTGTGGAATTGCATGCCGGGATCGCCGCATACCCAGGCTGCATCCGCGATATCGTTCATCAGGTCGCGTGCGCGGTAGGATTCGACCGGTCGGCCGTCGGTAACCGCTTTCGTCACCCAGCTCTTATCTTCCAGGACCGCCCGCATGAAGTCGTCCGGGACCCGAACCGAGTGATTGGCGTTCTGATATGCAATCGAATCGTATGCTCCGCCCGGCACGTTGAATCCCGAATCGTATCCGGCTTCGATCAACGACCATGCTTTTTTCTCTTCGTCGGCTTTGCAGTTGATAAACTCTTTGATGTCCGGGTGCTCGGCGTTGAGTATGACCATCTTTGCAGCCCGGCGCGTTTTACCTCCGGATTTTATCACGCCGGCAAATGCGTCGTATCCTTTCATAAATGAAACCGGACCGGATGCTGTTCCGCCTCCCGAAAGCGCTTCTCTCGAAGATCGAAGCGTAGAGAGATTCGACCCCGTACCGGAACCCCACTTGAACAGACGGCCTTCGGTGCGGGCGAGATTGAGAATCGAATCCATTGTATCTTTGACGGAATTAATAAAGCAGGCAGAACACTGGGGTTTCTCCTCTATACCACAATTAAACCAGACAGGACTGTTGAAAGAAACATATTGATTTACGAGGAGATAACAGAGTTCATGATAGAAGACCGCCGCATCGTCCTCCGATGCAAAATATTCCCCCCTTTTACCCCATTCGGTGATCGAATGTGCGACCCGATCTACAAGCTGTCGCACACTCGATTCCCGCTCAGGAGTGTTGAGCTGTCCATGGAAATATTTCGATGCCACCACGTTGGTCGCGGTCATCGACCAGGATTTCGGTACTTCTAAATCCTTCTGTTCAAATATTACCTCACCGCGCTCATTTGATATCGTCGCGGTCCGTAAATCCCAATCAACGGCATCGAACGGATGGACCCCAAGCTGAGTGAAATAGGGCTGAAAAGTCAGTCCCTTCGAGGATGGAGTATCCTTGGATCCCTCTGAATCGAACATGCCGGCAGGGTGATTAGATTTAATGGTGGTAACAACTTGTTTCCCCATACCTTGCGCCCTCCGATATAGATGTTATTTATAAAGAGTAGGTTAGTACGTTTCCGGTTGCCCAGGCCCTCTAATCTACCCCTTTACGGGGAAAATCCGAGATAGGATGGAGTAGATGTGATACAGGGAATTGATTATATAAAGAATTTATATTGATGTCAAGTACTTTTACAAAAAAAGTTTTCCACAATTTATTAACCCATATATTACTACCTTTGTTATTTATTGCAGGATGTAAGATGGTATCCATAACTTATTGTATCATATATACTTATCTGTATAAATCGAGTAAATGCATCATAGGTGTCCAAAATAATTATTGACGAAGTGAACCTAGTGGAATATTGCATTGGAATAGGTATAACTTTATGATACACAAACTATGGGTCCACTATGATTTATTACTTCAGA
>CAZBUK010000141.1:5831-6694 GCA_964495085.1 uncultured Ignavibacteriales bacterium | reverse complement strand
AATTTGTATCTTGACGTGCTGATCGGATTGCTGTATTACGAGCCTGAGGAATTCCGCGCACAGGCTCTACAATATATTTTAATGGCCATTTTAATTTTGCGTTATATCTATTAACTACCGATCTGGAAGACCCCAATGGATCGTTATCGACAACCGTTATATAGAGGTCGATATTTGGATGTTTCTGGAATAATAATCTCTCCAATCCCTCAATTAATCGCGATAAACCATCGGGACGCTGGTAGGTTATAATACAGATATCAACTTTATATTTTCGATTTTGATCTAACAATTAAATTTTTCTCTAATTTCTTTATTTTGAGTAATGAGAACGCTACAGCGACAAAAAGTACCCAAAAAAGATTGTTCGACTTTAATATATTACTCTCTACTAAATTATAAATAAATATAAATGTCAAATATAAAATCGGCCAAATGTATGCTGAAAAATAATTGTTTCTAAATTGATGAAGAGATCGTTTCATAACTGATAAAAACAGTATGATATATAATCCAAACCCTATTAGTCCGAGCTCGAGAATTAAATCTAGATACCCGTTATGAGAATGCGGCGCTTCCCAATGTATACTATTCCAGATACGATCTGATTCACTGGACCGACCCAACCAAAAGGCACTGTATCCGTACCCTAGCCATTGGCGCTCCTGAATCGAGTGTATGACTTCGATCCATAATACTGTTCGACCTGTTAGCGTCGGATCTTTTCCCATCGCAATAAAAATCGAATCGATATTAACGGATAAAAAAGCGACCATGCCTGTGAGGATTATACATAAAAAAACTAAAAAGGGTATAAATCGATCATATTTCCATCTCAGTGTGAGATACAGTGGTGTAAGAAA
>CAZBUK010000141.1:0-5821 GCA_964495085.1 uncultured Ignavibacteriales bacterium | reverse complement strand
CTGTAATGGGTTGAGTGAACATTATTAAAATAAATGCTAGAATTATAGCAATAAACCACATGAGCTTTTTCTTACTAGTTGATGCATAAAATAATATAACAAAGGTGATTAGTCCTAAGCTCATCATACGGCCCAGACTATTCTTATGCTGATATACTCCCCGCCAAGCTCCTTCATGAATACCCTGCATAACCCCATATGAGGGAGACAGAACTACCATAGCTACGCTCGTCAGGGCGGCAATAAATATTGCCCAACCAAGAAATCTTAGAATTTGAATTAACGTAAACCGCGATGCTATATATATCCCGAATACTGTCGTAAACATTAATGCAATACTGCGTCTTAGCGATATGAACGGATCCACCGACCAAGCGATCGATAAAATTGATATACCTACTAAGAAAATTATAAGCTTATCTTGGAGGGCCAGATTAATAAAGGATTTTATATAACCAACAAAAAAGAGGAGTGTAAAAGCATAAATCATCAACCAAATGAGTTGTATAAACGGATCACCTTCAGATGTACTCGCGAAATCCACATCTTGAAATCTCAGCAACGGCACCAACGCCCCGGAAAAGAGAAAAAGGGATCCGATAACAAATAACTTCTCGAATAACGTAAAGGCGTATACCGAAACTTTACGCTTGTCGTACGGAATGCTTTCAATATGAATTGCTGTGGATTTCACTTTTATTTTCTTAGAGCTGCGATAAGTTGAGACCGTACGCCGGCGACGTTAAAAAGGAATGCTCCTGCACCGTAGATCAACGCGCCTGCGAATATTTGTAGGACGAGTCCGGGAACGCCGTCATATTCGGTAAGAAATATAAGTAGGAATACCATCAGTATGGTAGCTATAATGATTTTCAGAATATCGGCATAAGGAATCGGCATAGGAAATATCCGTTTCCCGATTATCCAACAGAGAATGAGATTCGTAAAATATGCGGCAACGGTCGCGTACGCCGCACCAACGATGCCGTAAACAGGTAAAAGCAGCAGATTCAAAACCAGATTCAAAATGGCGGCGGCGGCAAACGGCCATATCTGCATTTTTGTATTCTTGCCCAGTTGGAATGACTGCACAAGATAAAAATTCGTAAATCCCCCCAGTAAAGCACCGAATGCGATCCAGGGCATAATTATCGGTGCAGCGGTCTGAAATGATTCACCGAGGAAAACGCCTGCGAGGTTCGGTGCAAGAATTGCCAGTCCGGTCGCCGTCGGAAGCGTGATACCCACGAGCAATGCGGCGTTACGGGCAAGCTGTTCCTGTGCAGCCTGAAATCCTCTCTGCTCCAACGCCTTGATCGCGAGAGGATAGGAGGCGAGGTTGATGGATATCATTAACACCCATAGGCTTTGTTTCGACAGGTCATAGCCGACTGAATACAATCCCGTCGCTTCGCTGTCCAGCAGCCACGTGATCATGATCCGGTCTGAACTGTTAATTACAAAATTTAAAATAAAGCTTACCGTCAGCGGAAGACCATACGTCAGGAGTGTAGCGACGATTTGCTTTTCGGGTTTCTTTACCTTCGCCGAACCCCAATCCTTCCGGGTGAATAGAACGATACTAATCAATTCGCCCGCAATGAGTCCGGAAAGAAGTCCGTACGCACCGTATCCCATATATGCGAGCGTGGCGCTGAGCAGTACCGACGCGACGGTCTTGGTGAGAAATATTCTTCCATAGAGGAACGGCTGAAGTCTGGATCTGGGTATTTCCAGACTGATCTCGAACCATGCTTGCGACCATAGCAATAGAGTCCCGAGGATAATGAACACTCTCGAGAATCCGTCCGTCCAGATAAAAAAAACCGCCGTCGCTAGTATGCCGGTACAGAGCGCGATGATGAGAAAGACCGTAAGAAGAACGGAAGTTAATGCTCCCTCCCGATTCTCCTGCTGGTAGACCGGTAAAAATCTGAGCAGACCGAGGCGAAGCCATTGAAAGATGAGAGAATTCAGCAACGATACTGTCGCGAGGATGAGGGCATAGTGCCCGTATTCCTCCGGACTGACGAGGCGCGTATAAATTGCCAGGGCGAGAAAATTTACCAGCCCGGGAAGACCGCGTACCAGTAAATAAGCGAGACTGTGGCGTGCAAGCATGCAATCGGGTCAGGAAAAAAATTGTCGGTGAGAAGAATCTCATTCTGCTCGAATCGACCGGTCGCCGTTCTTCCTCATCGACCTTAATAAATATATTCGCGCAGAGACGGGCTCTTGCGCGAGGGAGTCAGCCCCGATAAGGGACGGTTCTGCTGCCTGTCCCTCTCTTGTTCTCCGTTTTTATATTCGCATGTTTCTTGCACTCATATTCTGCATGAGTGCAGGCGGAAAACGGTCACGAATGTTTCGGGGATTGTATAAGTCGCGTTTACACCACTTCCGCAATCCTCTCCGCAGCTCTCCCGTCCCAGAGCTCCGGGATCGTTCCGGCTTTCCTCTCTCCGCCGAGCACCCGCAGCGCGGCTTCCTCGACCTTCGCCCGGTTGGTGCCGATGAGCTGGTTCGTGCCGACTTCAACGGTAACCAAACGTTTCGTATTGTTTCTTACGGTGGTAAACTGTAATCCGAGGTAGGTGCTTTCCTCCCGTATTTCTCTTCCTCATGAGCAGACTAATTATGCTATAGCGCGAGTTGCCGGTTCACTCACTCACGGGAAGACCGTTTCACTTCCGATAGATAAGGATTCCACCACTACACCGAACCTTTCTGTTTTTGCATCTCTTCAATATTACGATACTTAAAGATACCTTTTACATGATGCGGTCTAGTTAGCCTATCAACAAATCTATAAAAAGTTCTGAGTCTTTTATAATACTCCGTATCCGGTGTGAATACCCATAGATCCTGCCGCGCTTCCTCAAACGAAGAAAACTTTTTAATCGGCATGCTCACCTTTCCCTCTCTGTTTATTTCGGAGAAACTGAACATCGAGCCGATCTATATCTCTCATCGTATTTTCTTTCATTTTGATGAGCGATTCGGTTGTGGCAATATTTATACTTTGCCCCTCGATCGTATATTTTTCAAGTAGTCTTTAATAAATTCCTGTACACCACTTCCGCGATCCGTTCCGCAGCCCTCCCGTCCCAGAGTTCCGGGATCTTTCCGGCTTTCTTCTCTCCGCCAAGCACCCGCAGCGCGGCTTCCTCAACCTTCGCCAGGTCGGTGCCGATGAGCTGGTTCGTGCCGACTTCAACGGTAACCGGCCGTTCCGTATTGTCTCTCACGGTGATACACTGGATGCCGAGGTAGGTACTCTCCTCCTGTATTCCTCCGCTGTCGGTTATGATGAGAACGGCATGTTTCGTCAGGTGCAGGAAGTCCAGATATCCGATCGGTTCCGTCAAATAAACGTTCCGGGCAAGGTCGCCGTTCAGGCTGAGTCGTTTTAGATGAGTATCGGTGCGGGGATGCACCGGAAATATGATATTTGATTTTTCTGCCAGGACGTTGAAGGTTCGAATAAGCCTCCTCAGGAATTTCTCATCGTCCACGTTGCTCGGACGGTGGAGCGTAACCAGGATGTACGGTTCAACCGATCCGGCACCGAACTGCTGAGCCAGATCGGAGAGAATCCCGGAGGAAGCGGCCTTGGGTAAGTAACAAAGCAGACTGTCGATCATCACATTGCCGACGAGAAACACCTTCTCATCCGGAACTCCCTCCCGCTTCAGATTTTCGATTCCGCTCCGCTCCGTTACGAACAGCAATTCGGCAATAGCATCGGTCAGAAGACGATTGATCTCCTCGGGCATCGTTCGGTCGAAACTCCGCAACCCGGCTTCCACGTGCGCGACGGGAATGTGCAGCTTCGCAGCGACGAGACTGCAGGCCACCGTCGAATTCACATCGCCGACTACGATCACCAGGTCGGGCCGCTGCTCGAGCAGCACCTGCTCGAACTCGATCATAACCTTGCCCGTCTGCACGGCATGCGACCCCGAGCCGATACCCAGGTAGAAGTGCGGCTTCGGCAGCTCGAGATCGTCGAAAAATACCTTCGACATCTTTTCATCGTAATGCTGTCCCGTATGACAGATCAGATGTTCGAGCGCCTCGCCGTATTTCAGAAACGCTTTATGCAGCGGCGCTACCTTCATAAAATTCGGACGGGCGCCGACAACCGAGATGATTTTCTTTTTCATTCAGATGTATCCCCCGATGCTACATATTGAACTACGTGCAGGATCCGCCTGCCGCGGAGAATCGCGTATTAAAACACCTTGCCCGCTCTCTACACGAGCGAGAAGACATACCTGACCCCGTATCCGACGGCAATCGCATATGAAAAACTCATAAACGTTCCGATAATGATGTATTCCGCTTCCATACGCTTTCCCGGATCGCTCACCTCCCCGAAACGAAATACCGATTTTGCGGCGATTAAAAATCCGATGCCGACGGGAAACTCAAAGAGAATGAACATAAGTATCAGAAACCGTTCCAGGTAACCGATCACCTTTCCGCCTTCGGCGAAACCGCGCCCCTGAGGTCCGTCTACGATACTCTTCGAAACGAGTTCGTCGGTATACGGCCGGACTGCCATTCCTATCAGCATTCCGCCGACCCTCGTTATCAGGATAGCGCCGCTTACCCAGATCAGCATATCGAGGTAGCCGTTCCCGAACTGTTCCGTCCAGAACATCCGTCCCGAAAACCATTCCAACCCGATGAGGAATACCAGAAACCCGATGACCGCAAGATGTACCGCCTGATCCGCCAGAAAAAGAACGATTTGCTTCGTTCGGCCGGCCGATTCGGATCGGTTCAATTTGAATTTCACGGGATCCGCCAGTGCATGGCTCAGAAATATAGATGCCGGGATGAACCATGCAGTCCAGAAACCCGCGGCGAGATAGCTGACAAACGCAACCGTCGCGGCATGCTTTATCACGATCGCCGGCTCGTCCTTCCGCTCGGTATCGGATTTTGTCTGGAGTAGAAAATCACCCAGAATATGAGCGGCGACCAGCGAGATCGCTGCGGCGAGCTGCGGCTCGATCATTCTGCTTTATACAACCTTATAATGTTGTAATAAATAAATACAACCTATAAAGGTTGTATTGTGAACCATGCATCATCCGACGGATTCAGGCGCTTGTGCTTCCGACGGCCAACCGTCTGATACTTTCTTCGACATATACCAGCGCCGGCTCCACAGCTCCCCATCCGGCGCCCGCGAGGTGTTTGGCGATGTTCTGCTGGGACACCGGGCGCTTCCCGAGCTGGGCGATTCTATCCTGCGTCAAGCCCCTGAGTGCGCCCGATACCGCCATCGCCTGTTTCGCGGTCCAACGGGCGGCAAGCGTATCGATCAGGCCGAGGATAATCCGAAAATGTTCGTCCGTTTCTCCATCCTGCGTCGACATGGCAATCCTCGTACCTCTCTTCATTTTCTCAAGAAGCGAGCCCGACCTGCGGAACGCCTCGCCGTCCCCTTCGGAGACCCGGTCGCCGTGGATAAAGTCGACGGTTCCGACACCGATGGCGATCCGCATATCCACGGAATCGCTTTCGTATTCCGCTCTGAACGCCGCTCTCACGTAGAGCCCGATTCGCAGAGCCTGATCAGGCTCGACGACCAGCAGCTGCCAGCTGTCGCCCCGGAAAAGATCGATCTCCGAGGGAACCACCGAAGGAAAGGCTTTTTGCACCAGCTTCGAAATCTTTTGAAAAAGTACGCGAAGATTTTTCCGCTGGCTCACGGATAATCCGGATGACCGGACCACATCCCCGGTCAACACCGCGTACGCCTTATTCGGTTTGACTTTCACAGTCCGGTTCGGCAGGATTCAGTTGT
>CAZBUK010000140.1:0-6755 GCA_964495085.1 uncultured Ignavibacteriales bacterium | reverse complement strand
GCACCACAAAACGGTGCGGGAATCAAAACGCACACCATCGTCTCCACCCCACAACTCCGACGATTTCGGCCTGGTGGACCTGAATCATTCAAAATTCTTTATATTTTATTATTGACAGATGTGATACGATTTTATGTAATATGAAGGTTCGACGATCCGGCTCATACTTATGTTACGTGAATCATTCATTTCGCGGAAAAAATCTAAATCCGTAAGCTCGGATTTCGCAACAAAGATTTCGAGATCCGTGCGTCGGATTTCCGATTGATAAAAACGATCATTTTAAATCTTGTATAAAAACAGTAGATAAGACTCGATCGTTTTAGGTCTCGGTTAAAATGTCAGGCTTCGACTCCGCTCAGCCTGACATTTCCTGCCGGAATGAATTTATCCCGTCCCGGAATCCTCCGGGCAATATCATCGTCCATAAGAAGCAATATCTGCAAATACATAGAAAAAACAAAATCGACGTAACGACTGGAAAATAATCGCGAGCGAATCACACGACTCAAGTATAACGATACTGCGCCGGATAGAAATTGATAGCCGAAGCATCGGTGATTGTAAGGTCGAATAAATTCCGACCGTTTGTGAAATAGATACGTTTGGTGAAGAGGTAAAATGAGGTGCGGGATGCACGTTCTTCGCATCCCGCAATACGTCGGTTGAAGGGTTGAGGATACCGAATATCCAACTCACTAAAATTTTTTCCTAGCTGAGGGATTCGCGTGCGTAAGCGGGAGAGTCTTCCCGCGATTCTTTTCCGGAAGCCGTTCTGTAACCTTTCGCCCTGAGTTTTTCCCCAATCCTGTCCTTCGCCCCATGGAGCATCAGGTACACGTTCGGGATCACGAAGAGGGTCAGGAAGGTGGCGAAGATCAAACCGCCGATGACCGCTATGGCAAGCGGCTGCAGCGTTTCGGATCCTTCACCGATCCCGATTGCAAGCGGGGACATCCCGATCACCGTCGTGATCGTCGTCATCATGATGGGACGCAGCCGTATTGGACCTGCTGCTTTTACCGCATCGACGGCCGAGAGACCCTCGTCGCGCCGCATCATCTCGATGAATTCGACGAACACGATCGCGTTGTTCACGACGATTCCCGCAAGCAATATGATGCCGAGCATTGCCGTCGCAGCCAGTGGCGTACTGGTAATATACAATGCGACAACGACACCGATCAGCGCAAAAGGTATGGTAGTCATAATGACAAGCGGATTGAGCAGCGATTCGTACAGAATGACGAGAACCACATAAACCAGAAACACCGCAAGGAGAATCAATATGAGCAGCTGCCTGTTGCTCTCCTGCATTGCCTCCTGCTGGCCGCCGAACACGTACCTGTATCCGTCGGGAAGCATAAGACCGGCGAGGAGCGCCTGCTGCGCATCCCGCGTTACATCTCCGATCGCGCGGTCGGTGCCGGAGACGTTTCCGGTAATCGAGATCATTCTGATCTGGTTCTCACGGGTTATCGAGACCGGACCTGCGCTCTCCACGATACGCGCGACGTTCCTGAGCGGAACTGCCTGTCGCCCCTGCGGATAGAGAACGATGTTCTCGACGTCCTGCAGTCCGGCTACCTGGGTTCTTTCATAGAGCACGCGGATATCGTATTCGCGATCTCCTTCCACATAGCGGCTTGCGATCGAGCCGTCGATCGCCGTCCGTACCGTTTCGCCGATCTCCCGGACTGAAAGTCCGAGTTCCGCGGCACGTTCGCGGTCGATCTGGATCTGGAGCTCCGGCTTGGCTTCCTCGATGGATTTTTCGAGACCGGACAAACCGTCGATGCCGCCGAGGAGACCAATAGCCTCATCCGCAATCTGGGAGAGTGTGCCTACCTCGTCGCCGTAGATTTTTATTTCGACGTCGTCGCCCGCGCCGCCGAGCCAGAGTCCGGGAATCCCCGGCTTCCACACATTGATACGGGCTTCGGGTATATCCGCACGCGAAATATCCTCTCTCATACGCGAGATCCATTGGTCGCTCGTTATGTTGCGGTCGCGAAGCGGCACCAGTTGAATTTCGAGCGATCCCTGGTTGGAAAATTCGGCGGTTCCGCTCCCCCACATGCGCCCTCCCGCGACGGTGAACACGGAACTGACCGCCGGCATCCTGCTGATGATATCCTCGAGCCGGCGTGAGACTATATCGGTGTTATCGACGGTCGTGGTAGGAGGCAATTCGTATCGTATGGTAATCCGTCCGTCGTCCATAGCCGGCAGGAATTCGCCGCCGAGCCGGCCGAAGAGAAAGATCGCCCCGATGAAGAGCGCCACGGCGAAAACGATCACCGGACCCCGGTGACGGATGGTCCAGTTTAATAAGCGCTCGTAGATTCCCACGCTCCTTCTGAATGCGGCGTCGAAGAGAAGGAATAGTTTGTTCGGCGCCTTGGTATGCCGCGATTCGAACTTGAACAACTGTGCCGAGAGCATCGGAACGAGCGATATTGCGACGAGCAGCGACGCGATGATCGCGAACGAGATCGTCAGAATGAGCTCCGTGAAGAACATCGATGCGAGACCGGCGATGAGGAGAAACGGTAGAACCGACGCGAGATTCGTCATCGTGGAGGCGGTTATGACGTGCGCCACCTGATTGCTTCCGATATGCGCCGCCTCGACCGCGTCCGGATGCTCTTTCTGAACTCTGTAGATATTCTCAAGCATCACGATCGAATTATCCATCAGCATCCCTATGCCGAGAGCCAGACCGCCGAGCGAGATTATATTCAGCGTGAGATTTCCGAGTCCCATCATGACAAACGTTGCGAGGATCGCGATCGGTATGGACGTCGCGATGATAAAGGTGCGGCGGAAGCTCGCGAGAAACATCCCCACGATCAGCATCGCGAGGGAGCCGCCAACGACCGCGGCGGTGGAAACGCTGCCGATGGAATTTTTAATATATTGCGATTGATCCGATATGATCGACAGATTGATGTTCGCAGGAATGATCCGGTTGTCCTCGAGGAATCCGATCCGCTCGATGATTCCATCGGAGACGTCGATGGTGTTGGCATTCGGCTGTTTGAACAGCGCTACTTTTATCGCGGGCGATCCGTTCAGCCGTGCGAACACCCGCTGCTCACGGTGTGTATCCCTCACCTGAGCGATATCCCTGAGTCTGATCCGGTCGGGTTCCTCGACGGATGTCGTACTCCGGATTATAGCGGCTCGCTGCGGCTGCACGCGTAGGCGGATATCCCCGATCTCTTCCACCTGTGCAAATCTGCCTACCGTCCGGCTCGCATACTCTCTCGAACCCGCAGTTACCCTTCCGCCGGTTGCATCAACATTCTCCTCTCTGATCGAATTGAGTATCTCGCTTACCGAGAGTCCGTACCCTTCGAGACGATTCTTATCCACGATGACATGCACTTCACGGAGCAATCCGCCGGCTACGTCTACCGAGGCGATGCCGGGAATGTTCAGAAAATAATTACTGAATTCCTCCTCCGCCCACCGGCGGAGACGCACAAGATCGACCTCCTCCGAATAGAGCGAAAGTTCGAGTATCGGCCGCTGCGACGGATCGAACTTGAAGATCGTCGGCGGGTCGACGTCCTGAGGCAATCGTCCGCGGGCGCGGTCTAGCTGAGTGCTCGCATCGCGAAGCGCAATATCTATATCTTTTCCGAAATCGAACCGAAGACGCACATTCGCCCGCCCTTCGCGCGTATCGCTTCGCATCTCAACCACATCCTCGGTCGTCGCCATACGGGATTCGAGCACCTTGGTTACCGTTTCTTCCATAACGAACGGATCGGCACCCGGATAATTTACAACCGCCATGACGACCGGATAGACGACGCGCGGAAGCAGGTCCACCGTTAGAGTCGTATAAAAGAAACCGCCCAGTACAATGATAACTGAAATGATCGCCACCGAGCCAAGCGGATGGCGAATGGACCAGGAACTGAAGCTTTTTTTCTCCAGATACTTTTTCATAATTCCTCCCTTTCGGCCGTAATGCGCACCGGCATGCCGTCGGTGAGCGAGCCGGCGCCGGCGACGACAACCTTTTCATGCTCCGATACACCTTCCATGATCTCTATGAAACGTTCGGTTCTGAGTCCGGGTTTGATTTCACGATAGTGGGCGGTGCTATCGTTGACTATGTAGATAAAATTGCCTCCTCTCGGATTCGTGAGGACGGCTGATACGGGTACGGCAAGCGTCCGCTCGCGCCGTTCGGTCTGAAACGCCGCGCGTGCGAACATACCGGGAAACAATCTCGAATCGCGCGAGGTGAGTTCGACCTCGACGGGCACCAGTCGGGTGTCCGGATTCGCTACGGGGAAGATCCGCCGGATCACTCCGTCGAATTCGCTGCCACGAAGCGCGTCCACCTGAACGGCGACCCGATCGCCGATGGAGAGGTGCGGTATATCGAGTTCCGACACATGCACCAGGATCACGAGATGGTCGAGGTTGGTGATGGTCAGTACGTGCTCGCGTATGGTGGCAACATCCCCCCGGTCGACCCCGCGAAAGGTAATGACGCCGCTGATCGGAGCGCGTATGGTCGTGTACTCGAGGATAGCATGCTGATACTGATATCTGGATTCGGCAATTTGCATCCGGGTCTGGAGAGTCAGATACTCCTGATCGGATATCAGTCTCCGTTCGAATAACTGCTGGGCCCGTTCGTAATTCTGACGTGATTCGCGCAGGCTCGCTTCAGCCTCCCTGTATTGGGCGTCCGCGATCGTTGCGTCGAGCTTGATGAGAATCTGTCCTTCCCTGACGACGCTCCCCTCCTCCACCGTAAGTTCCTCGATCTTACCATCGGTCTGCGCGGTAATCTTGACTTCATTTTTAGCGGATATCGTGCCGGATGAGCTGAGGCGGTTGGAAAGCGATCGATATTCTATCGGTGCAACTTCCACTCGGGGGATCGGCCGGTTTTGAACCGCATCGTTCGACGACGAGCCGGAACAGGCCGACAGGAGAACAAGGAGCATGAGTGATACGGGGAGAAGCTGGTATGTGTTCCTCATAGAAAAAATGCGATCCTTTCAAGCATGATCATTAGTTTGTAACACGAGCGATTTAGAACGGGTTCGGGTAAATATTTTACTCATATCTCAGCGATTCAATCACGTTCTGGATCGCCGCTTTCCTTGCCGGATAGAAGCCAAAGAAGATACCTATAGATGCGGAGAAAATAAAGCTGATCAGAATTGCTCCGGGGAGGATAACCGTATTCCATTCAGCAAACCGTGCGAGCATATCCGAGGCTGCAACCCCGGTACCGATTCCGAGAACGCCTCCGATAATACTCAACATGACCGCCTCCAATAAAAACTGAGCGAGCACATCCCGGCGTCTGGCGCCGACTGCTTTCCGGATGCCGATTTCCCGTGTGCGTTCCGTTACCGAGACGATCATAATATTCATGATGCCGATTCCGCCGACGATGAGCGAGACACCTGCGATTCCCGCAAGCAGGAACGAGAATGTTTTCTGCGTTTCCTGGAACGTCGATATCAGATCCGCCTGATTGAAGATACGGAAATCGTTATCCTGGTCAGGGCGCAACCGGTGCTCTCTGCGGAGAACTCTTTCGACCTCGAAGGTGGCGAGCTCCATCGCACCCTGGTCGCTTATTTTGATCGTGATGTTGCTCAGATGCTCGCGGCCGAAGAGCCGCCGCTGTGCGGTCATCAGAGGGATAAATACCTGCTCGTCCGGATTCGACCAGCCCTGGGATCCCTTCTCCTCCAAAACTCCGATCACCTGAAATCGCTGGCCGCCTAACCGGATGGTTTCGCCGATAGGCGAAGAACTACCGTAGAGCTGAGCCCCAATGGTGGAGCCGATGACGGCCACCTTTGCAGCGGATCTGTTCTCATTTTCGGTGAAGAACCTCCCCTCGACCGGTACATGATTTCTTATTTCGGGATACTGTTGCGTCGTACCCACGACCCGGGCATTCCAGTTGCGGTTCAGATACTGTACCTGTAGATTTCGTGTCATCTCCGGAATCACCGCTTCGATTGCCTCTCCCCGCTCGAGAATAGCTTCGGCGTCGGTATAATAGAGACGTGCCGTACCGCTCGTCCTCACCGAGCCGCCTCCTCCCCTCGCAGCGCCCGGATTCACCGTGAGCAGATTGCTTCCCATGGATTGAAGACGATCCTGAACCGCCCGTTGCGCCCCTTCTCCGAGAGAAATCATGGTAATGACGGCAGCAACTCCTATGATGATTCCGAGCATGGTAAGCAGTGATCGCAGTTTATTCGCCCAGAGCGCCGACAACGCCGTCATAAAGCTTTCATATACACGTAACATGCATCTCCTCTGTCCGGATCTATATTGAATTAGGGTTCACAGATTCCTCCCAGGGTCGCATTCCCGCAGATCAAACGATGTGATAACAACTGATCGATATAACATCGATTCCGAAACGTAAGAGATCGAACCACCAAGCTCCCTCAGGAGCTTTCCGGATAATTCAGCGACCGAATCCGCTGAAGCCGCTTCTGCTTCTCATTCGTTCCTGCCATTCGAGTCCGGCCTGGCGGGCTCTGCTCAGCGTACGCACGACGATCAGCTCGCCTTCCTGGAGTCCGTCGACTATTTCCGTGACGTCGAAATTGTTTATCCCGACGGTAACCGGTCTCGGTTCAACCTGATCCCCGCTTTTTATCAGTACTACTCTCCGGTTCGGATTCCTCTCCCCTGCTCGCTGACCGGTTGGCACTTCCCGGTTTTCCGGATTACCCCCTCCTTGTTGTCCG
>CAZBUK010000139.1:2032-6769 GCA_964495085.1 uncultured Ignavibacteriales bacterium | reverse complement strand
ATCCTTGAATTCCCGATGAGCTGTGCCGTACTATTCGGGATGAGAATTCCCTGTTGCGGTGGAGCATATTTCCGGCTCTACCCGTACGCTATAACCAAATCTCTCATCCGTAAATGTAATGGTGAGGGTGCTCCCGTAGTATTTTACCTTCATCCATGGGAATTGGACCCCGGTCAGCCGAGGATAAAGCTTCCTCCACTGATGAATCTTAGGCATTATTATGGATTGGCACAGACAAAAAGAAAGTTGGAATTGTTACTCAACGACTTTGAATTCACCACGATACGAAAGGTACTCGATGTATGAATAGTGAACTGGACATGCAGAGACAGTATTGGGACAAAGAGGCTCATGCATTTAAGAAGATTTATTCAAACGAGAAGTCACGCTTCATGAATTTTCTGGATCGTGTTTTTCGAAAAGACATGTATGAGCGGTTTCTTTTTACCATACACCATTCCCATCCCATCGAAAACCGTCTATTTTTAGACGTCGGTTGCGGCAACGGATTATACAGCGTCGAGTTAGCCAAAAAGGGTGCTGCCCGGGTCGTCGGTATCGATATTGCTCCGACGATGATCGATCTGGCGAATGGCGAAGCAGCCCGCGCAGGAGTATCCGACCGGTGTCAGTTCCTGGAGACCGATTTGCTTCAATATAACCCCGAACAGGCGTTCGACGTAACCATCGGCATCGGACTTTTCGATTATATACAGGATCCCATTCCGGTGTTGAGTAAAATGAAAAAGGTATCGAAAGATAAAGTTATTGGAGCATTTCCCCGTTTATGGACGTGGCGTGCCCCCATCCGGAAAATCCGATTAACCGTTAAGGGTTGCCCGGTCTATTTTTATTCCCGAAAAAAGCTTGAACGCCTAATGCGCGAAGCGGGATATACACAGTGGACTATACATCGGGTCGGAAAGCTCTTCTGTGTTATCGCGAGCTGAGGGCATTCATCATGTATTTAAAATATCGATTTGAAATTCAGTATCGAGCATATCATAAAGATGAATTAAAAGTTCTTACAATAAAAAGGTTCATCGAAAAATTCGATCCTATCAATGTCCCGTAAAACCGAACGCACCCTCTTGCTCCTCATCGACTTTCTCGCCATCAACGCGGCGTGGATGGTGCACTATATATTTCGGGTCGAATCGGGGATGGTTCCGTATTCGTTCAGACCGGACTTTCTCCTGCCGATGCTCATCATCTGCGCCTATTGGTACCTGGTGTTCGTCTTCTTCGGGTTGTACCGGTACTGGTACGCGCAGTCCCGCGTCGATGAGTTGTTTACCGTCCTGAAATCGGTGACGATAGGCGTCCTGGCGCTGTTCTTCATCATCTTCCTCGACGATGAATCGCGCGGCGTCGCACAGGTCAGCTCGCGCCTGCTCATCTTCGGCTACTGGTTGGCGATGGCCGTCTTCGTCGGTTTCGGACGAATGGTAATCCGCACGGTGCAGCATAAACTGCTCGAGCGGGGTATCGGCCACCGGCGTACGATCATCGTCGGAGATGCGGAACGAACGGGAACGCTGCTGGGTCTTATCTCGGGACATCCGGCGCTGGGCTATACCGTCATCGGTATCGTAACCCAAAAGGGTGCAAACGACGAACTATTCCGCAATAAAATTCCGGTTCTGGGGAAATATTCCAATCTGCCCGGTATCATCAGAGAGCATGGGGTCCAGGAAGTTCTCATCGCCCTCGATACCAAGAACCGGGACAAAATCGTCTCGATCATCGATAAGTGCAACGGTATGGCGGTAGGACTCAAAATACTCCCCGATCTCTACAGCGTCGTCAGCGGGCAGGTGCGGACGAATCAGATCTACGGCGTGCCGCTCATCGAGGTTACGCCGACCATCATGCAGCCGTGGCAGGAAAGTCTGAAACGGAGTATCGACGCTGTGTTCTCGGCTTCGGTACTCGCTGCCGGATTGCCCCTCTGGCTGCTGATCGCCCTCCTTATCAGACTCGAATCGAAAGGACCCGCACTCTACAAACAGGAACGGGTAGGGAAGGAGGGGAAAATATTCAATATGAATAAGTTCAGGTCGATGTACAACGATGCGGAAAAGCTGACCGGTCCGATGTGGGCGGGGAAGCGGGATCCGCGCGTGACGAAGGTCGGCGCAATCCTCCGCAAACTCCATCTCGATGAGATACCGCAGTTTATCAATATTCTGAAAGGAGACATGAGTCTTATCGGGCCGAGGCCCGAACGTCCGTTCTTCGTCGAACAGTTCAACAAGCAGATACCTCTCTACTCGCGCCGCCATCTCGTCAGACCCGGACTCTCCGGATGGGCGCAGGTCAAGCACAAATACGACGAAACGATCGAAGATGTGAAAATAAAATTGCAATACGACCTCTATTATATCGAAAACATGTCCATCACCATGGATTTGAAGATCGTCCTGATGACGATGTATCGGATGGTGCTGGGGAAGGGGCATTGAGCAGAGGCCAGAGGTCGGAGGTCGGAGTTCAGAAGTCAGAGGTCAGAGGTCAGAGTTCAGAAGTCAGAAGTCAGAGGTCAGATGTCAGATGTCAATAATTAATGAATGTGGTTGGGGGATTAGAACTTTGAAGAAACAGCGGGAAGAAGTGTGAGAATAAATTCTGCAAAAGAGCTCGATGTATATAAAAAAGCTTATGAGCTGGCGATGACAATTTATACAGTGAGTAAAACTTTCCCTCCGGAGGAGAAATTCGCATTAATTTTACAAATTAGACGATCATCACGATCGGTATGCTTAAATCTCAGAGAGGCCTGGGCGAAACGCCGATATGAAGCGCATTTTATAAGTAAACTAACGGATTGTGACGGAGAAAATAGTGAAACGGATACATCGTTGGATTTTGCCAGAGACTGTGGATACCTCACAGAGGAGCAGCATAGATCGTTAGCGGATTCATGTGCAGAGATTGGTAAGATGCTCGGTGCGATGATTAAGAATCCGAGGTCTTTCTTAAAAATCAGTTGACAACCGATTTCTGACCTCCGACCTCTGTTCTCTGACCTCTTGTCGAGAATCAACAAAAAGAGTGTGAACATCCAAATAATATCAACATATCAGGAAAAAAATGAACCTCCACATGGTCGACGTGCTCGGTCAATATGAAAAGATCAAGGACGAAATAGACGCTGCGGTGCTCAGAGTGGTCAAATCGGGTCAGTACATTCTCGGACCCGAGACGCGCGAATTCGAACGGCAGATCGCGGCTTATCTCGGCTGCAAATACGCAATCGGGTGCGCTTCGGGTACCGATGCGCTCCAGATCGCTCTCATGGCCCTCGGCATCGGCCCGGGTGACGAGGTGATCACGACTCCCTTCACGTTCGTAGCGACGGCGGAAACCATTGCGCTGCTCGGTGCGAAACCGGTATATGTCGATATCCGCGAGGATGATTTTAACATCGATCCCGGTCTGATCGAAGCTGCGATCACACCGAATACGAAAGCGATCATTCCGGTTCATCTGTATGGACAGCCGGCGGCAATGGACGAGATCACGGCGATCGCGGGGAAACACGGATTATCGGTCGTCGAGGACAGCGCCCAATCTATGGGAGCGGAGTACAAGGGTAGAAAGGTCGGTACCTTAGGCACGTTCGGCTGCATCAGCTTCTTCCCGAGTAAGAATCTGGGTGCCTACGGCGACGCGGGCATGATCGTTACCGACGACGAAGCGCTGGCGGAAAGAGCGCGGATCATATCGATTCATGGATCGAAGATTCGCTATAAGCACTCTCATATCGGGATAAACAGCCGGCTTGATACGATCCAGGCGGCAATTCTCTCGGTCAAGCTGCCGTATCTCGATGCATGGAATAAACAGCGATCAGACGCCGCGCGGCGGTATAACGAACTGCTCTCCGGTCTGTCGGTTACCGTTCCGCGCGTTCTTCCCGATCTTACCCATATATTTCACCAGTATACCATACGAGTCAAAGGTCGCGACGCTTTGGCCGAACACCTGGCAGGGAAGAAAATACCCTTCGGAATATATTATCCCATACCGCTCCATCTCCAGGAGGCATACGAATATCTCGGGTATAAGAACGGAGACTTCCCCGTTACGGAAAAACTTACGGAGGAAGTCATCTCTCTTCCCATGCATTCGGAACTCGACGCCGCTCAGCAGGAATACATCGTGCAGGCGATCGGGGATTTCTTAATGAAAAGCTGAAAACTGAAATCTGAAGACGGAAGTCAAGAAATTAATACGTGAAACTCGAAGCAGGAAAAAGATGTCAAAAATTCTTGTTATTATTCCGACGTATAACGAAGCGGATAATGTTAAAATCCTGATCGGTGAAGTGCTGGGTGTTCAGGAGAATATCGAAGTGCTCGTTGTCGATGATAACTCGCCTGACAGGACTTGGCAAATCATCGAAGAGATGCAGAAGTCCGAGCCGAGGATCCATCTGATAAAGCGTGCAGGAAAGCTGGGTCTCGGTACGGCGTACGTCGCCGGTTTTAAGTTCGCCCTGGCCCGCTCGTATGAATACATTTTTCAAATGGATGCGGATTTCTCGCATAATCCTTCCGACATACCTAAATTCTTAGAGGCATCCGAGCATGCGGATCTGGTCATCGGTTCCCGATATAAGAACGGGGTGCGCGTGATCAACTGGCCCATCAAGCGGCTCGTATTGAGCTTCAGTGCGAACGTCTATACCCGCATCATAACGGGAATGCCCATCTACGATACGACTGCGGGATT
>CAZBUK010000139.1:0-2022 GCA_964495085.1 uncultured Ignavibacteriales bacterium | reverse complement strand
ACACTCTTTCCCTACACGACGTTTCCGATTACCACGCTCGAATCGCTCGATCTCGAAAAAATCCAATCCAACGGGTATGCATTTCAGATCGAGACGAATTTTAAAGTCTGGAAAAAGGGATTCAGAGTATCCGAAATACCCATCGTCTTCGAGGATCGCCGCGTCGGAATCTCCAAGATGTCCAAAAGGATCATTCTCGAGGCCGTATTCAGAGTCTGGGTATTGCGGATACAGAGTATATTCGGAAAAATCTGAACGATGGATTGCTCGGTAATCATAGTCAATTATAACGTGAAGGACTTCCTCGAGCAGGCGCTCCTGACCATCGAACGGAGTCTCGCCTACGCTGCGACGAAACGCGGCGGATTCCATTCCGAGATATTCGTCGTCGATAACGCCTCGGACGACGGAAGTCTGCAGATGGTGCGGAAGAAATTCCCCGGAGTCAGGTGCATCGAGAGCCCGGTGAATCTCGGCTTCGCGAGGGCGAACAATCTCGCGCTTGAGCAATCCTCGGGGAAATTCATCCTGCTCATCAATCCCGATACCGTTGTCCAGGAAGACACGATCCACATCATGCTGCAGTCGCTTGAAAATCGTCCTGAGATCGGCATGGCCGGGTGTAAGATCCTCAATCCCGACGGAACGCTGCAGCTCGCCTGCCGGAGAAGTTTCCCCCGGCCCTGGGTTGCGTTTACCAAGATCATGGGATTGAGCGCGTTGTTCCCCGGCACCGGCATGTTCGGCAAGTACAATCTGACGTATCTCGATCCGGACGAGAGCTACGAGGTCGACGCGATCAGCGGCTCGTTCATGATGTTGAAACGGGAGGTATACGAGAAGGTAGGCGGGCTCGACGAAACGTTCTTCATGTACGGTGAGGACCTGGATTGGTGTTACCGCATCCAACAGGCAGGGTGGAAGATATACTATATTCCCGACACGAAGATCATTCATTATAAGGGAGAGAGCACCAGGCGAAGCGATATCGACGCTATCCGGACGTTTTACCAGGCGATGACGCTCTTCGTGGAGAAGCATATGTCGGGATCGAAGTTCATTGCGTCGTTTCTGAAGCTGACCATTTGGATCCGCGCATTTTTTGCCTGGACCGGCAGGACGATTCGAATATACTTTCCCGCCGTTGTCGATTTTATAATGTTCAATATTGCGCTGCTGCTCGGGGAATACATCTGGCTCGGCACGGTCTTTCATTTCCCGTCGTACGCCTATCCCACCATTCATATCGTTCCACCTCTGCTTCTTGTCTCTGTTATCGGCATGATGGGGGGATATACCCAGCATCGGATGTCGGTCTCCCGCGCCGCGGCATCGGTCATCATCTCTTTCGTGCTCATCTCGGCGATCACATTTTTTTTCAAGGATTATGCGTTCAGCAGGATGGTCGTGCTGCTCAGCGGTCTGTTCAGCTTGTTCCTTATTCCCGGTTGGCGCATCGTCCCGAGGCTGTTTTCGGGAATTCCGGTCTTCGGCGGAACGACTACCTTTTTCTCACGGAAAACGCTGGTCGTCGGACTGAATCAATCGACGCCGGAGATCATACGCAAGCTGCGCAAACGGATGTCGGATGCATATCAGATCGCCGGCCTTATCGACATAACCCGCCGTCGTACCGGAGAGACGATCGAAGGAGTTCCGGTGATCGGCAGTCTGGTCAATATCGGAAAGATAATCCGTGAGGAACGCATCAGCGATGTCATTTTCATTCCGGGCGCGCTCGAGTATTCAGAAATCCTTTCGGTCATCGCCCGGAGCAACGATCGCTCCGTTAACTACCGTTTGATTCCCACAAACATGGAGGTGGTCATCGGTAAAGGATCGATCGACCAATTGGATGAGATCCCGCTTATCGATATAGAATATAAGATAAATCTTCCGGTGAACCGTTTCTTCAAACGGTCGCTCGACCTTGGATTATCGATTTCCATGCTCTCCATCATATTCCCGCCCGCGTATATCGTGAGCCTCCTCCGCGGAAGGGGAGCGCCGGCATGGGTGCAG
>CAZBUK010000138.1:0-6932 GCA_964495085.1 uncultured Ignavibacteriales bacterium | reverse complement strand
ATTCTCGGTCGTCAATGAAAACCTCCAGACAGCGATCGACGAGGTCGATGCGATAGTCAGGAAAGAGATCGGTATTCCCGTCGCAGGGTGAGAGGCCGGTCAGTCAGACCGGAGTGCGCGTATGTACCCTGAAAGATATTGATAACCGATGATACGCAAAATGCTCACTACTCGGGAAAAAATTCAAAATGCAAGGCTCGAAATCTGAAATTCTCGATTGAATAAAATTCATATTTTGATCTTGCGTAATACCAGTTAATTAGTATAGTATAATTCATCAATCCAACCAGAGAGGAAAAAAGTATGCCCGTAAAACCGATAGAGCTTGAAACCCTGAAGCCGGTCGTTTCCAGTTTATACGAAGGAATCGTTATCATGGGTAAACGAGCGCGGCAGCTCAACGAGGACCTGAAGATCCAGTTCAACCAGCGCATCGAACAACTCTCGGCACAGCCGATATCGACGGAGTCCGAAGAGATCGAGGAAGGAATCAATCCGGACCAGGTCGCGATAAGCGTTGAATTTGAAAATTTGCCCAAGCCCAGCGAACTCTCGCTCAACGAGTTTATCGCAGGAGACGTAGCATACAGATATAAGGAAGCAATCGTCGAATAACCGGGCCGGTTTTTTGACCCCGACCCGCTCCGGAGACTCCCCGATGCTCACTGGAAAAAAGATACTGCTCGGTGTTACCGGCGGCATCGCCGCATATAAAGCGGCTTACGTAATCCGGGAGCTGATAAGACTCGGCGCGGATGTGAGGGTCGTTATGACCGAATCCGCGACAAAATTTATCACACCGCTCACGCTCTCGACGTTATCCCGGCATGAAGTCACGGTCTCTATGTGGCCGGACTCCGATACCGGATCGACTGCAAAGGGAGTCGAGCATGTGCATATGGGACTCTGGGCGGATACAATGCTGATTCTTCCCGCATCCGCCAACACGATCGCGAAGCTGGCATACGGTCTGGCTGACAATGCTCTCACCGTTACCGCACTCTCTCTCCGATGTCCGCTCGTTGTGGCTCCTGCCATGGATCTGGATATGTTTCAGCATCCCGCGACGCAACATAATATATCCGTATTGCGAAACAGAGGAGTCGAAATAATCGAGCCGGAAATGGGCGAACTGGCAAGCGGATTGAGCGGTCCGGGACGATTGCCCGAACTCGAACCCGTCGTTCGCAAGCTTGAGGAAGTGCTTGCCGGATCGAGGCGCGATCTCGAGGAGCTCTCGCTCCTCGTTACCGCGGGTCCGACGTATGAACCGATCGATCCCGTGCGGTTCATCGGGAACCGGTCGTCCGGCAAAATGGGATACGCCGTCGCCGCAGCGGGAGTAAAGCGGGGAGCGAAAGTCACCCTGATCAGCGGTCCGACGTCGATCGAGCCGCCGTTCGGCGCAGAGACGGTAAGAGTCGAAAGTGCCGACGAGATGTTCGAAGCCGTGAAGCGCCACTTCCGATCGAGCTCTGCCGTTATCATGGCCGCCGCCGTAGCGGATTTCAAACCCGCCGCCGTAGCGAAACAAAAGATTAAAAAAGTAACCGGGAAGGAAATATCACCTCTCAGGCTCGACCGTACGGCGGACATTCTGGAGTACGTCGGAAAACATAAGGAGGGGAGAACGGTGATCGGATTCGCCCTCGAAACCGAAAACGAGATCGACAACGCAGCGGAAAAACTGAAGAAGAAGCACATCGATTATATCGTCGTGAACAATCCCGCCGTTCCCGGCTCGGGATTCGGAACTGATACAAACAAGGTATCGATACTGGGAAAGCGTAATTTCCGACGGGATTTCGAACTCATGAGTAAAACCGACGTCGCTCATAGAATTCTCGATCTGTTGGTAACACGCCGCGATTGAAACTTCCTCAGCAACAGTTCCGGCAAATCGCGACGGTGAATTTCCACAGGCGATAACCTCAAGCCTTCGGCAGTTTATCAGGGAACCGGTGCAGCAATAATTCATACAATGAGCAGCGATTATAACATACTCGTGGACGAGGTCGTACGGTTCCTGAAATTTCAGGCATCGCTATCGGGCGGGAAGCTATACCTCGCCGATGCGCCGGCCTCTGTCGCCGAACCTTCCCGGAAAGAAGACCATACCCAAACGGAGCCGATATTGCAGAAAGGTAAGAGTTCGCCCGTATCAAGCAACCTCTTCAACGTCCATGAACCCTGGATGTCCTCCCGATCCCTCAGGACCCTCGATGAACAGATCTGCACGTGCATGAAATGTCCGCTCGGGGAGACCAGGACGAAGTTCGTGTTCGGCGTCGGAAATCCGAATGCCGACATTATGCTCATCGGCGAAGCCCCCGGCGCGGACGAGGACAGGCAGGGCGAGCCGTTCGTCGGCAGAGCGGGTCAGCTTCTCAACAAAATTCTCGAATCCGTTGGATTCAAGCGGGAAGAGGTTTATATTTGTAATATTCTGAAATGCAGGCCGCCGAACAACCGCGATCCGCTCCCGTCGGAAGTCGAACAATGCGAGCCGTATCTCCATAAGCAGATCGAGCTGATCGGACCGAAAATTATCGTTGCGCTCGGAAGGATTGCGGGCCAGACGCTGCTTCGGACGAACGACCCGCTCGCATCGCTTCGCGGACGGATGCACGATTATCTCGGCATTCCGATGATGGTGGTCTACCACCCCGCGGCGCTTCTGCGCAATCCCGCCTGGAAACGAACGATGTGGGAAGATATGAAACAACTGCGGTCGTATTACGATTCTCGCATCGGGGGAAGCCCGGAGTAGCGCTTCCGGATGGTTGCGGGAACCGGGCATGTATGCCGGATTAAGTACATACAAAAACTACGCGAAGCTTCTATCGCTTCATATTTCGAGTGCAGCATTGAATCCGGTTGAACCGGGTTCATAAATAACCGTTAAGAATTTATTATGGCAGACCGTTTTCAAATACAGACGAGGAGCCCCGATCAGCAGCTTCCGGAAGGGAGAATTCCGCCACAGGCAGTCGACGTGGAAATGGCGGTCCTCGGCGCAATGCTGCTGGAAAAGGAATCCATCGCCCGGGCGCTCGATCTCATCGACGAGGACGTATTCTATAAGGAAGCGCATCGGCTGATATTTCAGTCGATGATAACGCTCTTCGACAGGAGCGAGCCCGTCGATCTCGTCACGCTCACCGAAGAACTCCGCAGGCGGGGCGTTCTTGAAAAGATCGGCGGATCGTACTATCTCACCGAATTGACGAACAAGGTGGCGTCCGCCGCAAATGTCGAATATCACGCCAAGATCGTGCTTGAGAAGGCATTGATGCGCCAGCTCATCGCGTCGTCGAACGAGATTTCGGGACGCGCATACGACGACGCGGAGGACGCGTTCGATCTGCTCGACGAAGCGGAGCAGAAGATTTTCAAGATCTCCGAACGAAATCTGAAGCGAAGCTTTGTTTCGATGAACGTGGCGCTGCACAAGACGATGGAGATGCTCGAGAGCATCCACGGGAGGCACAGCGGAGTGACAGGCGTCCCGACCGGGTTCACACAGATCGACAATCTTACCGGCGGTTTTCAGAAATCGGATCTCATCATCATCGCGGGAAGACCCAGCATGGGGAAGACCGCCTTCGTGCTCTCCCTTGCCCGGAATGCGGCTATCGATTTCGACATCCCGGTTGCGTTTTTCAGTCTCGAAATGTCGTCGCAACAGCTCGTCCTTCGACTGATATGTGCTGAGGCGCGCGTCGATCAGCATAAGGTCAGAACGGGACGGCTTCCCGAAGACGAGTGGAAGTATCTGAGCACGCGCATCGGCAAGCTTGCCAAAGCCAAGATATTCATCGACGATACCCCCTCGCTCGGTATTCTCGAGCTCAGGGCGAAAGCCCGGCGGCTGAAAGCAGAGCATAATATTCAGCTGCTCGTCGTGGATTATCTACAGCTGATGCAGGGGCCGAAGGGGATGGACAGCCGCGAGCGCGAGATTTCATCGATATCCCGTTCACTCAAAGCGCTTGCGAAGGAGATCGATGTGCCCGTGCTCGGACTCTCGCAGCTCAACCGCGCCGTCGAAGCGCGAAGCGATAAGCGGCCTATGCTCGCCGACCTGCGCGAGAGCGGCGCCATCGAGCAGGATGCCGACGTGGTCATGTTCGTGCATCGCGCAGAGGCGTACGGGATCAAGGAAGAGAAAGGCCAATCGACGGAAGGGATCGCCGAGATAATCATCGGAAAACAGCGAAACGGACCGACCGATACGGCGAAGATGACCTTCATCAAAACCTATGCGCGATTCGAGAACCTTGCGCTGAAAGCTTTCCAGGGTTTCGAACCGGTCGACGACTCCGGCGGCGGGATAGAAGGCGCTCCATTCTGAGATTCCGATTAGTGTATTCGCTCGATTCTCCGGCGATACGGAAAGTATCGATCTAAACCGGCGCTTCTGTCGTGAAGAATCTTCCCGGTAAGTATCCTGCGTATTCCCCGGTCATCGGAGCACACGCATCAACGGGTGATCGTTATGTAAAAACCCGGCGAGCCGCCGATTCCCTCCGGCATCCATGCGTGTTTGTATCAGGAACCAATCTATGCCGAAAATAATACTGGTTGTCGACGACGAAAAAGACATTGTAGAGATGATGAAGTATAATCTCGAGAAGGAGGGATATACCGTGCTGACCGCGCTGAACGGCCGGAGGGCGCTCGAACAGGTACAGCACAAACCCGATCTGATCCTGCTCGACGTGATGATGCCGGAGATGGACGGATGGGAGGTATGTCGGCGGTTGAAGCGGGACGACCAGAGCGCCAATATTCCCGTCATCTTTCTCACCGCAAAAGGCTCCGAGGTTGACGAGGTCGTGGGACTGGAACTCGGAGCCGACGACTACATCATCAAACCGATCAGCATCCGTAAGCTAATAGCCAGGGTAAAGACTTCCCTCCGCCGCCGCGAACCGGCCGCACCTGCCGAGACAAAAACTCCCGATATCATTAAGATCGACGGGTTGGAGATCAATATTCCCAATTATACCGTGAAGATCGGCAAGGAGGAGATGTTCCTGCCGAAGAAAGAATTCGAGACGCTCGTTTTTCTGGCGAATCACCGCGGCCGGGTGATAACCCGTGAAGCGCTACTGAACGCCGTCTGGGGGGAAAACGTCGTAGTGGTAGACCGGACCGTCGACGTGCATATCCGCAAGATACGCGAAAAACTCGGCAGTTACGGAGAATACATCGAGACGGTCAAGGGGGTCGGCTACCGGTTCAAGATCTGATCTATGAGCAAAATCCAATCCAAAATCACCTTCACGTACCTGCTCCTCTCCCTGATCGTCGTCGCTTCGCTGGGAATTATTTCAAGCATCCGGATCGAGTCGTATTTCAAGCAGCGCCTCATCGATCAGCTCTCGACGCTTGCGAACGTCGTCGCCCTGCTCATAGAACAGGAGAACCTTCTCAACCCGGCCCAGCTTGACCAACGCATCAAAGCGATTGCGGGGATCGAGAACGTCCGCATATCGGTGATACATGCCGACGGCACCGTCATCGGGGATTCGGACGTCGAATTCGCCGACATAACATCGGTGGCGAATCATTTCAACAGGCCCGAGGTACGGGAGGCGCTCCAGAACGGATTGGGAGTGGTCACGCGCAAAAGCGATACGGTAGACCGCGAGTTCATGTACGTCGCCCGCCGCATTTCGCTCGGAAGCACGGCGATCGTGCTCGCCGACACCCACGTCATACGCGTTGCTGCGCCCGTCGACGATATGAAACGAAACGTGAGCGAGATTCGATACATCATCCTCCTCGCGGGGGGAATCGTCATGCTTATAGTTGTCGGGGTCAGTTTCTTTATCTCTAGACGCATCTCAAAACCGCTCATTGAGCTTACCCGAAGCCTCGAAGAGATCAGATCCGGAAATCTGGACATGCACGTCGAGGTATCGACGGACGACGAGATCGGGACGGTGGCGAAGACCGTCAACGGTCTGCTTGAGAAGCTCAAAGCCGATATCGGCAGAATGAAGAAACTCGAGAAATTCCGCAGTGAATTTCTCGGCAATGTTTCGCATGAGCTCCGGACGCCGATCTTTTCCATACAGGGTTTCATCGAAACTCTGCTTGAGGGAGCCATCGACGACGACGCGGTCAACCGGGATTTTCTGGAGAAGGCATATTCGCATGCCGCCCGTTTGAACAGCCTCCTCAACGACCTCATCAATATCTCTCAGATCGAATCGGGGGAGATGAAAATGAGCTTTCACTCCTTCCCGGTCAAGGAATTCCTCGATGCCGCCGTGAAGGAAATGTCGGTTGTCGCCGAGCAGCACCATATTGTCCTCCGGGCGCGGGTACCAACCCAGGAGGAGGTTCAGGTCTACGGCGACAAACAGCGGCTCATGCAAGTCATGCGAAATCTCGTCCAGAATGCGATTATATACAACACGCCGTACGGAGAGGTCATCTTATCCTACGAGCCTGTCAAAGGAAGGATCCGTATCTCCGTCAGCGACTCCGGGATCGGTATAGCCGAAGAGCATCTGCCGCGGATATTCGAGCGGTTCTACCGGGTGGACCGGGACCGCTCCCGGGAGGTCGGAGGAACCGGACTCGGCCTCGCGATCGTGAAGCATATAATAGAAGCACACGAGAGTACAATCACCGTTAAAAGTACTCCCGGCAGGGGAAGCGTCTTCTCATTTGAGTTGAGGAGGGAGAACAAGGCAGGGTAATTCTGAGGGGAATATCTTCCCGTTCGAGTGTTTACGAATATTCTCTATTGTCGCGTGAGGGTAAACCATCACGATATCGGGCAACAAGAAGCCCCCATTCAGGGGGCTTGTAGTGGGTTTAACAATAGCGGGACCGTTCACGGTCTCGTGCGTGAGGATGATGATTGGGATTAATCAATGTAATAAATCGTCGTGACGGTAAACCGTCACGCTATC